>SAAH01000164.1 GCA_009929525.1 Clostridia bacterium
CTCATAAGCATGGAATAAATGCTTTTACAGCAATCAGAGAAGCCCTTTTAGGGAATTCCGATATCATCTTTAACTAATGGAGTTCTGAACAGTTACGATTTATTTATATAAGGTTAAATAGGATAATAGGCAGAACGATAGGAAGGGACTAGATGAAAAATCCAATATTATATGTAATTATTCCATGTTATAATGAAGAAGAAATATTGAATGTTACGTGTCCTATATTTTTGGATGAATTAAATTCATTGATTAATAAAGGGAAAATCTCAAGTGACAGCAGAATTATGTATATTGATGATGGGAGTAAAGATTCAACATGGGAAATCATCAAATCGTTTTCTCGAAAATACGATCACATCATAGGAATATCACAGAGCAAAAATAGAGGGCATCAAAGTGCTGTTTTGGCAGGATTGATGGAAGCGAAAGAAAAATGTGATATTGCCATATCTATTGACTGCGATGGTCAGGATGATGTATCTGCAATGGACAAAATGGTTGATGTATATCTGGATGGATGTGATGTAGTATATGGGGTGAGGAGCAATAGAGAAACAGACTCTTTTTTCAAGCGATTTACGGCACAGGCTTTTTACAAGCTGTTAAATATTATGGGGGCAGAGGTAATCTATAATCATGCAGATTATAGGTTATTATCAAAACGTGTGTTAGATGAATTGGGAAAATATGAGGAAGTGAATCTATATTTGCGCGGTTTGATTCCATTAGTTGGTTTCAAAAGTACTTCGGTATATTATGAACGACATGAGAGGATGGCTGGACATACACATTATCCCATAAGTAAGATGTTGGGACTGGCCTTTGATGGGATTACAAGTTTGAGTATAAAACCTATACGGATAATAACTGGATTGGGCTTGTTTGTTTCGTTATGTAGTTTTATATTGATTATTTGGATCATTGCACGTTATTTTATGGGTGCAACCGTAGCAGGCTGGGCCAGTATGAGCGTGATTATTTGCTTTATGGGAGGAATACAACTGATTTCGTTGGGCGTGATAGGTGAATACATAGGAAAAACATATCTGGAGACAAAGCACCGTCCAAGATATATAATCAGCGAACGAACAGATGATGCAGGATGAATCAATTGACTTTATATATACGATATTTTATAATTAAATATATTGATGCACATGTGCGTTAAAATCAACAAACGAATATCAAATAGATCCGGTGTTTCCGACCCAGTACAAATTTTGGAAAAAGTCAAGGAAAGCCATAGTCATATTTGAAAAACACACAATGGGGGACTGGGACAAATGAAAGAACGTATTAAGTGGATAGACATGCTCAAAGGTTACGGCATTATTTTTGCTATCATCGCACATATATCAACAGGGTGGGTGAGACACGAGTTATATACATTTCACATGCCACTTTTCTTTTTTGCATCGGGATGTTTATTCACTGCGTACAAATATGATTTTGGGCATTGGCTCCTTCATAAATTAAGAACAATGATCGTGCCATATTTTCTGCTTGGAACAGTGATGATGTTTTTTGAATGGCAGTTTAACACTTGGAAAGATACGCAGAGCCTAAAGAATCTATTTATTAACATGGTTGTGCAGGAGCGCTTTTTGACTTTGTGGTTTTTGGCGTGTCTCTTTTTTACAGAAGTTTTCTTTTATCTTATAGTCCGTATATGCCGCAACAAATATGTGATCATAGGCATAGTAACCGCTGTGATCACGATAGGCGGGTTAATTTATTATCGTATGGGCGGTAAGTCCCTTCCATGGAATATTGATACATGCATGGTTTCTATAGGATTCTTCGGTGCGGGATATCTGCTCCAGAACTTGGGAGTTATTGAAAAATGGCTTCTGAATAATTCTAGAAAAGCAATTTTGTTTGGTGGTCTCCTGGCCGTCAATCTGCTCGCAGGATTTGCTAATCTTAGACTGACAGAAGCACTTGATCTGAAGATGATAGGATTTGGTTTGGAGATGTATGAGAGCCAGTATCAGTTTGAACCATTGACTTTTATTGCTGCTTTTTCAGGAATTGCCTGTATGATATTGATCGCAAATAGATTCCACATATCGGCGATCGAGTATATTGGGAAGAATTCTATCCTGTATTTTGTATGGCATCAGTCGATCATGATACCTATATGCAACAAAATCGCCCTTGCATTTCACTGGGATCCGGGTCTTACTCAGTGGAGCGTAAACTATACGGTATGGGACAGATTCTTATTTGTGACAGCAAGTACAGTATTTATTTTATTGGTTTTAACTTTAGTGAATATGTTAATAAACAAATGTTTCCTGAAGGTGATGGTAGGAAAAATTTAGATGAACGCATTGTGAGGATGTTCATGATGTGTTAAAATAAGGGTAAATAAAACTGAAGGATGGCTGCGGTCATCCTTTTTTCATAATAGGAAGGGCGTATAGTATTATGAAAAATATGAAAAAGCTGCCTATAGGTATCGAAGAATTTGAAATGATTCGTACTCAAGGTTTTTACTATGTAGATAAAACAGGTTTGATCATAGAATTGTTAAATAACTGGGGGCAGGTAAATTTATTTGCCTCTTGATAAAGCACAACAATATGGATATTATGATGAGATGCTTCATCTGATCCTAAATATATTTAGCAGAGCATTAAAAACCAATGAACATTTATATTTTGCTGTAATGACGATTAGAAAATACGGTATTTCATTTTATAAGAAGCATTGCAGTGTAAGAGGGGAAAGTGTAGGGGAATGAAAAGAGGAATTGCATTATGTTTGATCATGATTTTTATGATCACAAATATATCGCTGGTACAGGCGGGAGAGAATAACGATTCAGGTATTATTGAGGAAAATGTAATCCAGCCATCCAGGGAAGAGGGCATCAATGTGGAGCAGGCTAATCCACTGAAACTAAACTACAGTCAAGCCCAACTGGAATGTGGAAAAACGATACAACTAACCTTATCATCAAACGATACCACAGTTGAGTCAGGCATCCAATGGTCATCTTCAGAGGAGCTGATAGCCAATGTAGATACGAATGGCCTGGTAACCGCATACAAAGCAGGACAAGCCACCATAAAAGCGATACAAGGCGGATATGAGATCACCTGCGACCTGACAGTGATCGAAAAGGACATAGAACCGGTAGTACCGACGGATCCGCCAAAGAAAGAAGAAGGAACTGCATCGGGTCCGACGACCCCTCCTGCTGTGAGTAAATGGATCCAGAACGGCCAAGGCAGATGGTATCGCTATGCAGATGGAAGCTGGCCATCAAATGGCTGGAAACAGATAGAGAAAGTGTGGTATTTCTTCGATGCCTCAGGATATGTTAAAACAGGATGGCTTCAGTCAGGGAGCAAATGGTATTATCTCAATGCTTCAGGAACTATGGCGACAGGATGGGTTGCCTCTGGTGGAAAATGGTATTACATGAATCCTTCAGGCGAGATGGCATCCGGCTGGGTAAAAGATAGAGGAAAATGGTATTATATGTCATCATCAGGAACCATGCAGACAGGCTGGCTGCAGCAGGGTTCGAACTGGTATTATCTGCAGCCCTCAGGAGCGATGGCAACCGGCTGGGTAAACAGCGGCAGGACATGGTACTTTATGAAAGGCTCAGGAGCGATGGCAACTGGTTGGGTAAAGGACGGAAGAACATGGTATTATATGTCACCCTCTGGAGTTATGCAGACCGGGTGGATCAGTCAGGGAAACAAATGGTATTTTCTTCAGCCATCGGGAGCGATGAAGACCGGATGGTTGAATAACTACGGCACCTGGTACTATATGAATCATTCGGGTGAGATGCTGACAGGCTGGGTGAAAGCTGATAACAAATGGTACTATATGGCTGCATCAGGAGCCATGAAGACAGGATGGATCCAGTTAGGTGGAGTATGGTATTATCTGTATCAGGATGGACACATGGCAAGCGAGGAAAAAGTAGAAGGCTATTATCTGGATGCCGGTGGCCGATGGGTTGACGATATATACAATGTAGATAAAAAGAATATAAAGATACCGGGATTAAAACGATCCTATAAGTTCATGGTAGTCAATGACATGCATATTGTTGTTCCGGATAATGATGTAGCTGATGCACACAAGGGCACTGTTCAGAACAGACAAAATGGTTTCAAAAATGGAAAATATGCCAGGAATTCTTCCGATTATTGGCTGGATATAGCGCATTATCTTGATTTTGAAAAAGCAAATGCGATCATTTTCAATGGAGATATGGTTGATTACTATTCAAATGCTAATAATTCCAGATTACAAAAGGGTTTCTCGTCACTGAGTACTCCCTCGATGTACTTGAAGGCAGATCATGATGTGAGTACACTATATAGTAATTACAGTACAGCCAAGAAGGAACAAATAAGGCAGGCGTCTTTGAAAGAAGATAATATCAAATATATCGAGTATGAGGATCTTATTATCGTAGGATTTAATATGAGCACCAGTCAGCTTACCCCGAGCGGATTGACCAGGGCGAAGGAGTTGTTTGCAAAAGGAAAACCAGTGATCTTAGTATCTCACGTTCCGCTGAATTCTAAGGTGGACAATTCATTATACAATAGCTCACTGGCAAGCTGGGGGAACAAGGCTCTCTTGTGGGGAGACGGCTGTGCCCAGGTACCGAATGGTGTAACAAAAGAATTTTTGGATATGGTATATAATGATACAAGCCCTGTAGCAGCGGTCATAGGGGCACATCTTCACTATGCTCATACGTCTAAACTGACGAATAAGATTCCAGAGTATGTATTCGCAGCAGCTTTTCAAGGGAATGTTGGAGAATTGGATGTATCGGCTTAGACAGCTTATAAAAGCGAATACAGTGGGAAGGAGTATCCAGATATGGCTAAGAGTTTTAATGTGACAGCAGTATGCATACCGGAAGAGCATTACATGGTTAATATTGAAGAACGGTTGTCAAAGATAAAGGAATACGTAGATGCAGGCAAGTATTTTACCATCAATCGTGCCAGACAATATGGGAAAACTACTACATTGCGAGCATTGTATGGGTATTTACAGGGAGAATATTACGTTGTTTCAATGGATTTTCAGACTTTCGATAATGAGAAGTTTAAAAATGGAAATATCTTTTCTCTTGCATTTGCCAGTTCGTTTCTGAGGGTACTGAAAAGAAATAATTTGACTGAAAATGAGAAACTTGAGCAGGCAATCAGCAAATTAAGAAAGCATGTCGAAAGTAAAGACTCTGATTTCTATCTAATGGAGCTTTTTGAAAATCTTAGTGAAATATGTGAGTATGCAGATAGGAAAATTGTCTTACTGATTGATGAAGTGGATAGCGCAGCTAATAACCAGGTTTTCCTTGATTTTCTTTCACAGCTTCGGGCATATTACATTAACCGAGACATCCAGCCAACCTTCCAGTCGGTTATTCTGGCAGGGGTATATGATGTGAAAAATTTAAAAAGAAAGCTGCGCCCAGAAGATAACCACAAAGTAAATAGTCCATGGAATATAGCGGCTGATTTTAAAGTGGATATGAGTTTCTCACAAAAAGATATTATAGGAATGCTTAATGAGTATGAACTGGATCACCATACGGGGATGAATATTGATGAAATGGCGAGCATGCTATATGATTATACGTCGGGTTATCCATTTCTTGTGTCGAGGTTGTGTCAGTTAATAGATGAGGAAATAGCAGACCCAGCACATCGGGGCAACAAAAGCGCAGCATGGACGAGAGCGGGGGTTAATGAAGCCGTTCGAATATTGTTGTCTGAGGGGAATACTTTATTTGAATCGCTAACTGAGAAGTTGATCAGCTATCCTGAACTAAATGATATGTTAAAATCTCTTCTCTTCACCGGAAAAAATGTTGTTTACAATTATTATGAGCCAGCGATCAATATAGCAACGATGTTTGGATTTGTTAAAAATCAAAATGGTGTATTGTCAGTTGCTAATAGGATTTTTGATACATGGCTTTATGATTTTTATCTTTCGGCAGTTCAGATGCAGGAGCAGGATATATACCGGGAATCTATAAAGGACAAGAATCAATTTATTGTGGACGGACATCTAAATATGTGTCTTATACTCGAAAAGTTTGTAATGCATTTTAATGATTTATATGGTGACAAGGGTGAGGAATTTGTGGAAGAAGAAGGCAGAAAGTTTTTCCTGCTATATTTAAGGCCAATCATCAATGGGACTGGGAATTATTATATAGAGTCGCAAACGAGAGATTATAAAAGAACAGATGTGATCATTGACTATCATGGAGAACAATATGTGGTAGAAATGAAGATATGGCGTGGAAAAGAATATAATCAGCGAGGCGAAAAACAGCTTGTGGGATACCTTGATGCATATCACATCAATAAAGGATATATGATCAGCTTTAATTTTAATAAAGTAACTGTTCAGTACCCCATTAGTCAAAAGTGATTTCTGGGGTACCTGCTATTGCATTTTGAATTGCTTTGT
This sequence comes from Clostridia bacterium, assembly GCA_009929525.1. Classification (GTDB taxonomy): domain Bacteria; phylum Bacillota; class Clostridia; order Lachnospirales; family Lachnospiraceae; genus Oliverpabstia. The sequence goes on from SAAH01000164.1 coordinate 6,478, forward strand.
AAGCATTAATTCCATGCTTTTTTG
>SAAH01000046.1 GCA_009929525.1 Clostridia bacterium
ATCTACCAGTGCGGAGCAAGAAACATTCTTTTTGATGATGTTTTGGCGTTAGTAGCGTGAACTTATTGTGCATTTTTTTAAATTTGCTCATTTATAGATATTAATAAAAAGCAGATTCGAGTATAATAAATGCGTTAATAAAGGTTTTAAATCATAAAAACAAAACAGAAAAAGAAAGAAAACAGGGGGATAGGAAAATGACAAATAAAGAACGAAGAGATTTGGGGCTGCCATATATATCTGATGACGAAGTAATGGAAGAGCAGAAACGCAGCCGTCGGATCCTTCAGAAGCTAAATACTATGGATCGCGCTGACTTTGAAGGGCTTGCTGAAACAGTAAAGGAACTTTTGGGTAAATCAGAAGGAGCATTTATCAATCCGCCGTTTTACTGCGACTATGGTGATCATATTGAAGTGGGCAAGAACTTTTTTGCCAATTATAACTGCATGATCATAGATGTGGCAAAAGTAAAAATCGGCGATAACTGTCAGATGGCACCAAATGTAGCAATCTATACAGCAGGTCATCCGGTTCATCCAGTAGCAAGAGCTTCCATGTATGAATATGGGCAGGAAGTTACGATCGGGGATAATGTCTGGATCGGCGGAAATACAGTCGTTGTACCAGGAGTACATATCGGAAGCAATACAGTCATCGGTGCAGGCAGTGTTGTGACAAAAGATATCCCGGACTGGGTAGTGGCAGCAGGAAACCCATGTAAAGTCATAAGAAAAATCACGGAAGAGGATATAAAATATTATTTCAGGGACCAGAAGTTTGATGATGAAGCTATGAAGGGCGTGGAAGAGTTCGCTAAGAAGGCAGAGTAAGACATAATGAGCGTTAGCGAGCCAACTCGCTCGCGAGATTGGCGAACGGCGAATGGCAATCATGAGCTATGCTCATGATATAATGATAAAAGGCAGATACAAAAATCCTGATGGATTTGGTATCTGCCTTTTATCATTATGACTTATTATTAAGAATTATTTGGATTTTGTTTCAGACATAGTATTGTATATCTTAAGCGCTTCATCATAGGATGCTTTTGTGCTGGAATCCTGTCCTGGTGCTTCGGACCAGGTGGCGTTTGAGCCGTTTGCGGAGAAAGTACTGCTGAAAATATTATAAGTTTCACCAGTGCCACCAACGCTATTGTCTGTATATTTTTCGATTTTCATATAGCCAGCAGTATAGGTTTTCAGGTTACTATTATATCTAAGTATTCGAACATAATCACCTGGGTTATATTGAGTGATATCCTGATCGGAGAGGTATAAACACACTCCCTTTTCTGCAAGTTTCCATGAAGTAGCATTTGCACTCTCCAGAATAGACTTAATGTCTGGATTATTCAAGAGAGCAGTTTTTTTCTGACCATTTGGGCTTGTTGAATCTACTACGCTTTGGGGGGAGAATGTTGGATTTGCAGCGGTTAATGTAGTAGCCATATTAGAAATTAAGTCACTCAGTGCAAGATTAGAACCAGCTAATCCACTTGCTTTACCAATAACATACTGTTTGTTTTCGTAAGTCACCACGATTCCGTTAGCAGCTTTCCATACTAATTTGTCAACAGCACTGGAATCTTTATTGATGGTAAGTGTAGTGATTTCTCCCTGACCTTTCACCTCGGCCAGTGTGAGAATCTGATCAGCGTCAGCTAATGATAGTGGAGATGAGGATGTATGACGCTCACTGGCAAGTGTCTGAGCAGCCTGAACGCACGCCCGGCACTGGGAGATAGCGGTTTTCTCTCTTGCCTTATCAATATAGCCGGTAAGTGCTGGAACCAGAATGGCCGCCAGAATTGCGAGAATAACCAGAACAACAATTAGTTCTACAAGAGTAAATCCATGTTTATTTCGTTTGTACTTATTCATAAAACCCCCTCCAATTTCAATCTTATTCGTATATATTATAACACTGCATAATCTGTATGAAAAGAGCTCATATTAGTTGTGCAGTTTGTGTGCATCGCAAAGTGGATACTGTTCACTCGCACTGTTAGTAATTTAAAGTAAGTTAATGACATTGTGAGCAACAGTAACCTGTTATCTGGGGCATAGACAAGCGAGATTCGCCTCCTGCCCTGTGTCAGGACTAAATAATGCGGCAATAGTATAAATGCGTTGCAAGATGCCCCAATTCACTTGAAATCATCGTGCCAGGTTGGGCAAAACAGAATATATTTTTGCTCTTTTGTGTATATGCCCCGCAGAACCAGCATTAGTGTCGGAAACATCTCCATTTGCTTCTTTTGGTGACATCAATTTTCTTCCTTCCATGTATCCCGCAAAGCGTATTGCTGAATAATACGTGCTCAGTAATGCAAAGCGTGTTACTGAGCACGAAGTGAGCAGTAGCAGCTTTGGAATCATTGAGAAACATATGGATTATGGAATGGTTTTTACTGTGGGTTCCATATTGTTATAAAGATTCATAGCCTGTGCATAAGTTAAATCTGATGCCGTAGATTCGGCTTTATTCATGTCAAGAATGTTGTATTGGCCGTTTGAATGTCGATTGACTTTGACATATCCAACTTCATAGGATCCAGAGACCTTATTGTACTGAATAGTACGAACATAGGAATCCAGGAGACTCTTGTCGGTAATATTTACATCGGACACAGAAAATTTGTTGCCTTGATCAGAAATCTTCCATGTTGCAGCATTAGTCTTTTTAAGAAAATCGGCAATTACGTTGTCAGTATCAGCATCCAAAAGTTTCTTCAAATTGCTTCCATCAGTGGTACACGTTGAATCCAGATTCTTGCTCTTGATACTGCTGTCTTGTGAAAGTAAGGTCAGCATGGAAGCGAGTGTATTAGACAGAATGGTCGGTGAAGAAACGAACAATCCGCTGGTCTGTCCGATGGTGTATGTTTTGTTTTCATAAGTGACAATAATTTCACTGGATGATTCCCAAACCAGCTTATTTATAACATCACCATCAGTAAGATTCAATATTTTAATTTCGCCCTGTCCGGTCATTTCTGCCAGAGAAAGAATAGCCTCAGAATCTTCTGAAAGAGTAAGTACCTCTTCGGTACCATGACGTTCACTGGCTAATGTCTGTGCAGCTACGACACAGGCTCTGCATTGGGAAACAGCAGTTTTCTCACGTGCTTTATCAATATATCCGGTAAGTGCAGGTACGAGAATCGCTGCCAGAATCGCCAGAATGACTAAAACGACAATTAATTCAACCAGAGTAAAACCTTGATTTTTTTTTGATGAATTGCGAGTGAACGACGTATCCATATGATATCCTCCAATACATAGTTATCATTATTACATTACATCTATATTTATTGTACCACGCCTGATTTTGAAGTGAATGATCATATAAGTAAAAAAGTGACAAAAAAAGTGAAATGGGTATATGATAGTTGCCCATGGATTGAAAAAAAGATATAATCAAAATCAGACATCTGTTAGTTGTGGCAAACCAAAAGAAAAAAGGAGGCAAAGATATGAATCAAAGAAACAGGCCATACTTTTCTAAGGTGGGCAACGTGGTGCAGACAATATTAGTATTAGTTTTGATAGGTCTTATTTTAATGATGATGGCGGTGGTGAGTAAACTCCAGGGTACAGCCCGGGTCATCAATTATGCAGGAATTGTCAGAGGTGCGACTCAGAGACTGGTTAAGCTTGAGATATCGGACAATGAGAATCAAGAGCTGGAAGATTCTCTGAACGGTATCATCGATGGTTTAATGAACGGAAGTGCTGATCTTCGTCTGGTCAAACTGGATGATTCAGAGTATCAGTTAAAATTAAATGAACTGAATGAGTATTGGGGCAGACTGAAAAAGGAGATAGAAAAAGTAAGGGCAGAGGGAGCCGAGCAGACGGATATCCTGGATATGAGCGAAGAATACTTTAAGATGGCAGACGATACAGTTAGTGCAGCAGAGATATATTCACAAAATCTTGCAAGCAGTGTCAGGCATATCGAGATCATCATGGCAGTGATCATAGCCTGTATCATATTAAATATGATACTTCAGACGATAGAAGAGTTCAGACTGGCAAAGGCGAATAAAGCGCTTAGCCAAAAAGCATACATAGATCTTCACACTGGGCTTCCTAATAAAAGCAGGTGCGAGGAGATATTAAAGATTCAGCGAAATATTGATATTCCTACATGCTGTGTCATGTTTGATATGAATTGTCTGAAACAGGTCAATGATACCCTGGGTCATGCGGCGGGCGATACGATTATCGCAAATTTTGCCAATATCTTACGAAAAGTGATACCGGAAAATGATTTTGTGGGTCGATATGGCGGTGATGAATTCATCGCAATCATAAGAGATACATCGAAAGAAGAAGTGGAAGGTTTATTGAAGAAAGTGGATGATGCGGTAAAGTATTATAATCAGTACGGACAGGGGACTCCACTCAGTTATGCAAACGGATATGCAATGTCGGATCATTATCAGGAGTGTACGCTGCAGGTGCTTTTGGAAAAAGCGGATCATAACATGTACCTGAATAAGATGGAATATAAGAAGATGGCAGCCAAAAAGGACGCAGAATGATATAAAAATGCCCTATAAATTAGAATGCAATCAAAAATCTAATTTACAGGGCATTTTTGAAATTATTTGATAGGATTATAACTCTTTAAAATGAAAACTTTTTTTCCCGGAAGCATAATCTCCCACGATATGCCCATGACCAAAAAGTTTATATTTGTAAGTCACAAGCCCTTCCAGTCCGACAGGTCCGCGGGCGTGGATCTTACCGGTACTGATACCGACCTCTGCACCGAATCCATACCGATACCCATCAGCGAATCGGGTGGAGCAGTTTTGATAAACACCAGCGGAATCAACCATCTGCATAAAGCGGGCGGCAGTGGAATCATTTTCTGTGATGATACAGTCAGTGTGATGAGAACCATGAAGATTAATATGAGTGATCGCTTCTTCTATGTCATCTACCAGTTTTACAGCGAGAGTAAGGGAAAGATACTCTGTATCAAAATCCTCATCGCTGATTACCTCGCATGGGATCACAGCATTTACTTCCTTCGTTCCACGAATGGTCACATGATTTGCTTCCAGTTCGCTGGCCAGCAGCGGAAGCAAATCAGAAGCTATGGAGCGATTGACAAGAAGTGTCTCTACTGCATTACATGCGGCGGTATATTGTGTTTTGGCATCTACGATGATAGGAAGAGCTTTTTTGAGGTCATATTCTTTATCAATATAGATATGGCAGATGCCATCAGCGTGCCCCATCACAGGAATCTTTGTGTTGTTCATAATATATTGTACAAACTGATTGGAACCTCTTGGAATCAGCAGATCAACGCTTTCATGGCAGGAAAGCAGTTCGTCAATTTCGTTGTGCTGTTTGGCCTGCAGCATACATTCGGCAGGAAATCCAGCCTTTATTACACTTTGATGGATCAACTGGAAAAGGATCTTATTTGTTTGTGCAGTTTCTTTTCCGCCTTTTAAGACTGCACAATTTCCGCTTTTTATGCAAAGGGAAGAAATCTGTACCAGAGCATCAGGTCGTGCTTCGAAGATAATGCCGATCACGCCGATAGGACAGCCGATCCGATAGAGGGTAAGGCCCTCATCAAGTTCACGGGCAAGAGAAACATTTCCCAATGGATCCGGAAGGGAGATAAGCTGATTGATGCCACTGATAACATCATTTAACTTCCCCTGATCAAACTTCAAGCGTTTCAGGACTGCAGGTGCGATACCATTTTCCTTTGCAGCCTTCATATCGGCTTCGTTGGCACCAAAGATTTCATCCGTATGGGAACACAGTGTATCAGCTATTAACGTAAGTGCTTTATTTCTCTGGGCAATATCAGAGGCGGCCAGCTTGGAGGCAGCCAGTTTCATTTTTCGGGTTTCTTCTTTTATATTCATGGATCGTGTCCTTTCTATGATGAGAAGCGCATATTTTCACACATCTTTAATTCAAAAATAAGTTGTGTATATCATATAATGAGCATGCTGGAATGTCAAATATTGAATTGGAAAAATGCAGGGAATCTTTTTTGGTAGGGTTTTACACTTTTTTGTATTATTATTGAATTTTAAATTGATTGAGAGTATGTTAAAACTAATATAAATGACGGCAAAGCAAAAGAGGAAATATAGATGAAAAAAATCAATTCTGGTCAGCGCATAGTCAAATTATTTTCCATGTGGACACTTGGATTATGTGCAGTGGGTTTGTTTTTAAATATTGTACTGGCAAATTGTGTGATACATTTGGGAATCCCGCTTTATATTGATAATGTGGGCAGTGTTTTTGTGGCGGCATTAGGAGGTCCGATCCCTGGGATGGCAGTCGGCTTTTTATCCAATCTGCTCAATTCGGCAGCAGATCCTATGTCAATGTACTATGGGATATTGACAGTATTTAATGCATTGGCAGCTGCAGCATTTTCAGAAAAAGGATATCTTAAGTCGGCACGTGGATGCGTACTGCTTGCGTGCGTTATGATGCTTATAGGCGGAGCGGTAGGATCCGTCATGACCTGGATGTTGTACGGCGGCGGAATCGGTGGAATAGCAGCACCATTGGCAAACACATTATATGCACGGGGTATTCCTGTATTCTGGGCACAGTTTTTTGCTGACATGGCAATAGATATTCCGGATAAACTGTTGACGATCCTTCCGATATATCTTTTTCTTCATTTTTATCCTGCAAAATTATATGATCTGTTTCCAAACAGCTATCTATATGACCGCAGTGAGGCTGAGATTGAGTTGGTACAACAAAAAGAGCGTCCGGCATACCGCCAGACATCGGTGAGTCAGAGAATCACGGGGCTTATCGTGCTGTCTGTCATCTTGGTCAGTGGGATATCTATTATTGTGGGCATACAGTATTATCAGGAAGAATTGAAAGAAAAATATTTTAATCAGGTGTATAGCCTCTCACACCTGGTGGCAGAAAATGTAAATGGTGACAGGGTGGATGAATATCTGTCCATGGGTGCACCGGCAGTCGGACAGGATGAGGAATATCAAGATACCAGGATGCATATAGAGCGTATCCTGAGAAATATGTCCGATGTGGAATATATCTATGTATATCAGATACGAGAAGACGGGTGCCATGTGGTATTTGATTTTGACACTGAAGATGTGATGGGAGATGTCACCGGAAGTGTCGTATCATTTGATGAAAGTTTCTCGAAATATTACAAAAAGCTGATCGCAGGGGAGGAAATCGATCCTCTGATAACGAACGATTCCTATGGATGGCTCATTACCGCATACGCTCCGATCAAAAATCAGGCAGGTGAAACAACTGCCTATGGATGTGTGGATATATCCATGCAGCATTATATCAATGATATGCTGGTGTTTATCATAAAAATGCTATCTATGCTGTTTGGCATATCCCTGTTTATCTGTTCTTTTGCTTTATGGTATGCAGCAGTGAGAATTACAAGCCCGATAAACAGCATTGTGGAACAGACGAGAAATTTTGACAGGATACAGCCGCAGCTTTGGCTGGAGAGCGGTGAATGGAAAAACCGCACTGTGATAAGTACAGGGGATGAGATCGAAGAATTGTACAGGACTGTCTGCAATGTACAGGAAAATATTTCGGCAAATGTGGTAAAGATGAAACATGCAGAAAAACAGCTTCGACTGGCTTACGAATTGGAGAAAAAGAACAAAGAATTAGCTTTGGAAGTTCAAAGGGCGGATGAAGAAAGTGCCATGAAAACAGAATTTTACTCTCGTATGAGTCATGATATGAGAACTCCTATGAATGGGATCATGGGCCTTGTCAGTTTATCCAAAGATGAAATGGATCTTGATGTACTGCATGAAAATCTTGAAAAGATAGAAAACTCCAGTAATTATCTGTTGGCATTGATCAATGATACTTTGGATATGAGTAAGATCGAGACAAAGAAAATGCAGATAGATGAACAGCCAGTGTCCGTAACAAATATGATAGAGGGTATCACCGATATGCTGGCTCCCACGATGGAGAAAAAGCAGATACGATTTGTACTGCAAAGTACAGGTCTGGATAAAGAAATGTTTCTCATGATGGACGAAGTTCGTGTCAAACAGATTTTTATGAATCTTTTGTCTAATTCCATGAAGTTTACGGCATCCGGAGGTATGATCTCACTTGGGATCGATGTGAGTCCGAGCGGATCTGGAAGGAAACATTTTCATATCGTGTTAAGGGATACCGGGTGTGGTATGAGTGAAGAGTTTATTAGAAATAAACTTTTCAAACCATTTGCACAGGAACAAAATAGTATCACTATCACATCGGCAGGGTCAGGTCTGGGGCTTTCTATTGTGAAAAATCTTATAGAAATGATGGGCGGATCAATCCAGGTGAAGAGTGAACTTGGAGAAGGAACTGAATTTGTTGTAGAAATTGATTTTATGGAAGCCCAAAAGCCGCAGGAAGTGGTACAGCAAAAGAAAATGGATGATCATAAGATCCTGAATGGAAAACACATTCTTCTTTGTGAAGACCACCCGCTTAACAAGGAAATCATCATTAAGATCCTTAATAAAGCAGGAGTCGAGGTGGACTATGCCCCCAATGGCAGGATAGGAACGGAAAAATTCAGAGAAAAAGAAATGTACGGCTATGATGCAATCCTCATGGATGTGCGTATGCCGGTTATGGATGGGATCACTGCAGCGAAAGTCATCCGGGCAATGGACAGAGAGGATGCCAGAACGATCCCTATCATAGCGATGACTGCAAATGCATATGCTGAAGATAAGCAGATGACGCGGGAGGCTGGGATGGATGAACATCTTACAAAGCCAATAAACATAGATGTTTTGTATCAGGTCTTGACGAGATTCATAGGAAGAATAAATTAAGAATTTATTTTATTGACGAACGATTTCTCAGTGCCTATAATAGAATCTATTAGTAGTCATTAAATCGACCAGCCGCAGGCAGAGAATCTTGCAAGCAGAATTCTTTCTTATACATACAGAAGGATGGTGGATGATTACAGAAATTAATAATAGAAAAGGGGAGAATAATATGTTTTGTCCAAATTGTGGAAATAATATCCCGGATAACAGTCAGTTTTGTCCGCGATGCGGTATGCAGTTTCAAGCAAAGCCGTTTACACAGCCAAGGACTCGTCTTGGAATTACGGTTGGGATGCTTGGAGCAGCAATTTGCTTTTCAGCATTGATCAATCCTGTGATTTTAGCATTGCTTGCGGTATATGTGCTTTTCGTAGAAAAAGACAAGTGGCTGAAAGGTATTGCGATCAAAGTAGTTGTATTATATCTGGGATTTTTCTTTGCATTTGAAGTGATCGATGGAATTAACTTTGCATTAGGCAGTTTCACCAATTTCTTTAATTATTGGTTTGAAATGGGATGGAGTATGAGATTTCCAGCAATGATCTCAAATATCATTAGTTTAGCCAGAATGATTATCTTTATCGTATTCGGATTTAGTGCTATGAATATGAAGGGAATCAGCATTCGAAAGATTGATGAATTTGTAGAAAACAATTTGTAAGAATAAGAACATGAATAAGAACAGATCAGAGGAGAAGATCATAATGAAAAAAACAATTTTTGCTGAAAAAGCACCGGCAGCAGTAGGCCCTTATGTACATGCAGTGGAAGCAGGAAATATGGTATTTACTTCAGGACAGCTTGGTTTGATCCCGGAAGACGGAACTTTACCAGAAGGCATCGAAGCACAGACACATCAGGCACTGAAGAATCTTGGGGCAGTATTGGAAGCAGCAGGTCTTGGATATGAGGATGTTGTCCGTACCATGGTATTTTTGGATAATATGGATGATTTCGCAGCAGTAAACAAAATCTATGCAGAATATTTTAAGGAAGCAGCACCGGCGCGTTCCTGCGTAGAGGTTGCTCGTCTTCCAAAGGGTGGACTGATCGAGATCGAGGCTATAGCGACCAGATAATCTGGAAAGTAAAAGTACCAATCACACATAGAAGCGGTCTTAGATTCCTGTAAATGGGGAATCTGAGGCGGCTTTTATTTATGTCATTTATCCGGTTGTGCATATATAATCAGTGATTTTGTATAATTTATCATCAGGTTAGATTTGACAAATGCCGCTTTTTCGGTGATAATAAGACAATATATGTAAAAAAAGGAAAGAAAGGTGAGAGGGAAAATGAGTAGTGGAGATATGATTGCAATATTGATTGCCTTCGTGGCATACCTGCTTTTGATGATTATCATCGGAGCAATCTATATGAAAAATACAAATAATTCGGAGGATTATTTCCTCGGAGGAAGAGGATTGAGTGGTTGGGTTGCTGCTTTATCGGCACAGGCATCTGATATGAGCGGATGGCTGCTGATGGGCCTGCCGGGTACTGTTTATGCGATGGGTACAGGTCAGGCGTGGATCGCTATTGGTCTGTTCCTTGGAACTGTATTCAACTGGATCTGTATCTCTTCAAGACTTCGGAGATATACGATCAAGGCAAATAACTCTTTAACGCTTCCTGCATATTTTGAGAATCGTTTCAGGGATAAGAAGAGAGTTTTGCTGCTGGTTTCATCTATTGTTATTGTTATCTTTTTCCTGGTGTATACAGCATCAGCGCTGTCAGCTGGAGGAAAGCTTTTTAATTCTGTATTTGGTGTGGATTATCATATTGCACTGGCTATTGGTGCAGTAGTTATTCTGGCCTATACTTTTATGGGTGGATTTATGGCAGTATGTGTAACTGATTTTATTCAGGGAACATTGATGCTTATAGGATTACTGGTCGTGCCGATACTGGCATATGCCATGGTTGGACCTGGAAATCTCAGCAGTATGCTTGATCAGAGTCAGGTTGCAGGAGGAGCAGCATCTTACCTCAGTCTGTTTAAAAATGGTGAGAGGCCGTATACGGCAATTGAGATCATATCCCAGCTTGCATGGGGACTTGGATACTGTGGCATGCCTCATATCCTTACCAGATTTATGGCAGTTAAGAATCAGAAAGAACTTAGAAAATCAAGAGTTATCGCAATTATCTGGGTTGCACTGTCACTTTGTGCAGCAGTAGTGATTGGTATCGTGGGAAGAGCATATCTTATGCCAACCATCCTTGGAACTGACGGAGCAGCTTCTACAGAAAGTGTATTTATTGAGACGATCACGAAGTTGTTTACAAAGGATATGAACCTGGCGTTCATTGGCGGCATCTTCCTTTGCGGAATCCTTGCAGCTATCATGTCAACAGCAGATTCCCAGCTTCTGGTAACAGCATCTTCCGTATCAAAAGATATCTTCAAAGGCGTTGTCCGCCCGGATATGGACGAGAAAAAGGTTTTAAAGGTCAGCCGTATTACGGTTATCGTTGTTTCTGTTTTGGCATTTGCTATTGCATGGGATCCTAACAGCAGCATCATGGGCCTTGTATCAAACGCATGGGCCGGTCTTGGATCCGCATTTGGGCCTATCGTACTGATGTCTCTGTTTTGGAAGAGAACTAATTTTGCCGGAGCTGTTGCAGGAATCGTATCAGGTGGAGCAGCAGTAATCGTGTGGGATTATATTCCACTGGTGAATGGACAGACACTTGGCGTGGCAACAGGGCTTTATTCTCTGGTAGTTGGATTTGGACTTAGTGTAGCTTGTATCGTGATCTTCAGTTTGTGCACAAAAGCACCATCAAAAGAAATACTTGATGAGTTTGAGGCAGTGAAAAACTGGAAAGAAGACTAGAAAAATGAATTATAAATTAACGATTGAGTATGACGGAACCCGGTATGATGGATGGCAGAGACAGACAAAAACAGAGCAGACGATCCAGGGAAAGATAGAAAAAGTGTTGTCCCGGATGTGTGACCGCGAGATTGAGATTGATGGGGCAGGCAGGACGGATGCAGGTGTCCATGCAAAAGCGCAGACGGCTAGTGTTTCACTCAGCAGCAAGTTCCAGGCAGAGGAAATATTGCAGTATCTGAATCAATATCTTCCAGAAGATATCGGTGTGAGCATGGTACAAAGAGTTCCTGATAGATTCCATGCCAGATTATGGGCTACAGGAAAATGCTATTCTTATCGTATCGGAACAGACTGCTATAAGTCAGTATTTGACAGAAAGTACAGATATGCACTTGGAGAGTCTCTTGATGTAGATGCGATGAGACGGGCAGCACAGGATCTGATGGGAACCCACGATTTCAAAGCATTTTGTGGAAATCCTAAGATGAAGAAGTCAACGGTCCGTACGATCACAGAAATTATGATCGAGGAAGGACCTCATGAGATAAAAATAGTGTATAAGGGAAATGGATTTTTACAGTATATGGTGAGGATACTTACAGGAACGCTGATCGAGGTGGGACTTCATCAGCGCCCGGCAGAAAGTATGCCGCAGCTCATAGAAGGGATGGAGCGCCGATATGCAGGTGCGACAGCTCCGGCTATGGGACTTTGTTTAGAGGAAGTATTTTACTCATAAGACAATTATCATAAAACAGATAAAGCTGGAGCAATTATTGCTCCAGCTTTATCTGTTTTTTTAGTTACTCCGGATATACGAGCCGATCTGGCTTGATATCAAGCAGCACCTGATCAAGAAATCTTTTGGCGAGATAGTTGGCCATTGGAAGATTCATATCAAGATAGTTTCCGCAGTCCTTTGCACTGGCACCGGGAACCACATCATTATAATCTCTGATGAATATGAACATTTCTGTTAATAAAGAAACAATATCCTTAGATTCATAGTCACCGGCGAGAAGCAGATAGAATCCTGTACGGCATCCCATTGGTCCAAAGTAGATGATTTTCGGGCCGAAGGTGCTGTGGTTGCGAAGAAAGGTAGCTCCGAGATGTTCGATGGCATGCATCTCTGCCGTATTCATCACAGGCTCTTCATTCGGAGAGGTCATACGGATATCAAAGGTAGTGATCATGGAATCCCCGACAGGGTCTTTTCTGGAGACATAAACGCCGGGCTGAAGTTTGATATGGTCTATGGTGAAGCTTGTTATTTTTTGCATGGCAATAAATTCCTTTCTATTGTTGTTCAGATTGTTTCTATGAGGATTATTTTAACACAGGAAAATTGATTTGTCTAAGGTAACTGCCGCTGTGCAGATGGAAAAACTATAATATTTTGATTTCACAAAATAAACATAAATTCATAACAAATTGACCACAAACCATCGATATACTAAAGCCATAAACATAAACAAAGAGTTAAGGCAAAGCAAAAAGCCAACAATAACATATCAAATCATAATAGATAAAATAACAGGAGGTAAGTGATCATGGAAGAATATGGAAATTACAATTTGAATCAGAACGAAGGAAATCAAAACGAGGGGACCGGGGCACCAAGAAATTTTCAGCCGATGCCTTCACCAACACCATACAGAAAGCCAAGACGAAACAACAGCAAATGGGCAAAAAAGATAGGTGCAATTGCACTTAGCGCAGTACTGTTTGGTGGAATCGCAGGCGGGGCATTTGCGGGTGTGGCATATGCTTCAGGTGCAGTTGGCACTAATAAAGCTAACAGTACTGTATCAGCAGCAACAGACGCAGGAAATACAGAAACAAAGACTTCTGCTCTGCAGACAACATCAGCCACCAGCGATGGAACATCGGACAGCCAGTCACTGGATGTATCAGATATTGCAGCAGCAGCAATGCCGTCCATCGTAGCAATTACCAACAAATCCGTACAGGAAGTACAGACATACTTTGATATGTTTGGAAGAAGCGGCGGAACGCAGGAACAGGAAGTGGAAAGTGAAGGTTCAGGAATTATCATTGGACAAAATGATGATGAGCTATTGATCGTGACCAACAATCACGTGGTGGAAAATGCAGATACATTATCTGTTTGTTTTATAGATGATGAGGCTTATGAGGCTTCCGTAAAAGGAACTGATTCAGATAATGATCTTGCTGTGATCGCAGTGAAACTTTCTGACATTTCAGAAGATAGCATGGCGAAGATCAAAGTAGCATCCATCGGAGATTCTGCGAGTCTGAAAGTTGGACAGCAGGTAGTGGCGATCGGAAATGCGTTGGGCTACGGACAGTCTACAACAACAGGTATCATCAGTGCCGTTGACCGTCAGGTTGATGATTCTGAATCAGAAAATGGATTTATACAGACCGATGCAGCTATCAATCCGGGAAACAGTGGTGGAGCATTATTGAACATGAACGGGGAAGTCATCGGTATCAACTCAGCAAAATTGGCTTCTACAGAAATCGAAGGTATGGGATATGCTATTCCTACAGCTACAGCTTCTCCGATCATAGAGGATTTGATGAACCGTACTACAAGAACAAAGGTAAGTGATGACCAGGCAGCTTCTATCGGAATCTCCGGTCAGACCGTGGACAGCACGATCGCCCAGACCTATGGTATCCCGGAAGAAATCTATATCGGTGAAGTAAATGAAGGTGGTGCAGCCCAGACAGCAGGTTTGCAGGCAGGAAGCGTGATCACAAAATTTGATGGAACAAGTGTGACTACAATGGAAGATCTGAGAAATCTTCTGACATACTATGCAGCAGGAGAAACAGTAACGCTCACAGCAAAAGTGGCAAATAATGGCCAGTATGAAGAAAAAGAATATACGATCACATTGGATAAAGCACAAAGTACAACGACTACATCTGATACGCAATCAGGCACACTTAACGGAGAATCCGGAGCAGCTGCACAGGATGGAACCCAGAGTCAGCAGGGAGGCATGTTAGGATCGATCCTTAGATAAATAAATACGAGCAGCACAAAATAAGATGCTGTTTCGCATACAAAAGATCCGAAAAATGGCCGATGCAAAACAACTGAGAAATCAGCGATTTTGCATCGGTCATTTTAGCGGCATCACTATACTTCTTCAAACAGAAGTCCCTGCTGCTTGAAAAAGCGTTTTATCATATCATCCCAGGTACGGTCCAGAGTCTTGTCCAAAGTAAAAATCCGGACAGAAGTACCGGTAGTGCATAGGAGGTGCTCTCCATTGAATTGACAGTTCAGGTACAGGCCAAAGACATCTTCCGGCTGCATAGATAAATGAGACTGTTCAAGCAATTTTTTGACATTTTCGGGAGCAAGCTGAAATACGATTTTGAAACGCAGAGGCGATTTTTTTCCTTTGATGATAGAATAGCACTGAGGTTTTACATCCTCCCAATAGCAGTATGTTCTGTCAGGACAGTCTTCAGAATCAAAAAACTCCTTTTGCAAAAGGCCGTCCAGAGTATGAGTGATAAATGTAGTAAAAGAAGCTTCTACAAAAGAAAAACGATGAAACGTCTCTCCGAGAAAAAGCTTCGCAGTAAAATCTTTTAATTCGAGAATGCGAAGTGCAAGCATATATTATCCTCCAGTTAAGAAAACCATTTATTTTTTCGAAAAAGCCAGATTTCTACTAATACAATGACAGCACAGATGCCTATCAATATAAAGTAAGCATTAGAGTTTTGAAGTTCCGGCATATTAGAAAAATTCATTCCGTACCAGCCCGTGATAAGAGAGAGCGGAAAAAATATAGTTGTAACAACGGTAAGAATCTGCATGGTATGGTTTTGACGCATATCAATCTGAGCTTGATGCATCTCACGGATCTGCAGTGCATAATCCCGAAGCATCTGAGCATGATTATACAATCTTTCGATGCGGGAAGAGTAAGCTGAAAAATACTGACAGTCTTCCTGGGTGAAAAAATGATTGGAATTCTCCTCCAGTGTCACACAAAAATCCTGAAGCTGCTGATAATAGGAGTTCAGGACTAAGAGATTTTTTCGTACTCCGCCGATCAATGCGTTGATCTGTCTCTGATCAGTATGAGGGATTTTTTCTTCGAGTTCAGCCATATCCTGCTCCATATTCTGGAGAAACAGCGAATCGTCCTGAATGAGATGTCCCAAAAGCCGCCAGAAAAATTCGGCGATATTTTCTGCATTGGTAAGCTCGCCTTCCTTGATCACTTGTGTGAACGTATCAAGGTGGGAAGAATCATCTACCAGGATCAGAAGATCATCTTTGAGATAAAAAGTAACGGAAAGAGCAGCCTTTTTGGGAAACTGTTTGTCTGGGATCAGAAGTGTCCCTATGATGCAGTTTTTCAGCATCTCGGCTTTGCAGTAACGGATATTGTGATTGCGCATATTGCGCTCCATAACAGAATAAAAAGGAAGGTTATGATAAAGTTGTTCACATTCTTCAGTGGTAACAACAGAAATCAATATATCGCCTTCTTTTTTTTGATAATCTGAATCCAGAATATTCATGGCACTATTCAATAAATAGTACATAACGACCTCCTTGATAAGAAAAAATACATAGTAACTATTATATACCAAATCACATAAAAAGAACATAGAAAACATCTTTTCAAGTATAGAAATGTATGATATATTAAAATATAGTATTAAATACTACGTTAAGTAGAAATGAACATTAAATATAGATAATATGGAGGCAAAGGTATGAGTTTTAAAATTATTCTGGACAGCTGTGGAGAAATGACGCCGGAGATGAAAAGTGATGATCGGTTTGAGGCGGCAGCCCTTACACTGACAGTGGGGACTGAGGATATCGTGGATGATGAGACCTTTGACCAGGCAAGCTTTCTTAGAAAAGTAGCAGCCTGCCAGGAAAGCCCAAAGTCAGCGTGTCCTTCACCAGAAAGATATATGCGTGGATTTGAGGGTGAAGCAGATCATCTGTATGCAGTGACTTTATCAGCTGAACTGAGTGGTTCTTATAATAGTGCCATGCTGGGGAAAAATCTGGCTTTGGAAAAACATCAAAATAAAAAGATTCATGTATTTAACTCCAAAAGTGCCTCCATTGGTGAAACATTAATAGCGCTTAAGATCCAGGAGTGTGAAGCGGCTGGTATGGAATTTGATATTATTGTAGATACAGTGGAAAAGTATATCGAAAGCCAGCATACGTTTTTTGTGCTTGAGAACCTGGAAACATTGAGAAAAAATGGACGCCTCAGCAAGGTAAAGGCATTTGTGGCTTCCGCATTAAAGATAAAACCGGTCATGGGTTCAACGCCGGAAGGAACGATATGTCAGCTTGATCAGGCAAGGGGAATCAATAAAGCACTGGTCAAAATGGTCGATTACGTTGTGGAAAAGGCAGGGGACAGCAAAGATAAAGTATTGGCAATTTCTCATTGCAACTGCCGCGAGAGGGCGGAACTTGTAAAAGAAGCTTTGCTTGAGCGTATCCATGTAAAAGATGTGGTCCTTTTGGATACGGCTGGGGTAAGCTCCATGTATGCCAATGATGGCGGTGTTATCATCGTGCTGTAGTCTGTCCCAAAGGAGAAAAGTATCCAATAATATATAGGACCCTGTTGATTTGTGATAGATTTGTGACGGAGTCCAGTTTGGGTTTGCTTTTACAAAAAGTTATGTTATAATACCGATATATGGGCAAGGATGGATAATCCTGTCGAGCGAATAAAGGAGTGTTAGACATGAGTCAGGCTAAAGTAGACAGATACAAACAGGAAAAAGCGAATCGTGAAAAGATTTTAAAAAAACAGAAATTGATGCATCGTTTGGAAATGACAGCGATCGCAGTAGTATGTGCAGCATTTGTTGGATGGATAGGATTTTCCGTATATGATAAAGTGAGCCAGGGTGATGGAACGCAGGAAACTGTTGTTTTTGATGCAAGTGCGGTTCAGGACTATATCAGCGGACTGGCTGAATAATTAACCAGAGAAGGAGTATCCATTATGAAACGAGTGTTATTAAAGCTGAGCGGTGAAGCTCTTGCCGGTGAAAAGAAAACTGGTTTTGATGAAGCTACTGTTACAGAAGTGGCAAAGCAGGTAAAGGTTTTAAGTGATGAAGGAGTAGAAATCGGCGTTGTTATCGGCGGTGGAAACTTTTGGAGAGGAAGAAGCAGTGAGACGATCGACCGTACAAAGGCAGACCAGATCGGGATGCTTGCGACAGTGATGAATTGTCTTTATGTTTCTGAAATCTTTCGTTCCGTGGGGATGAAAACAGATATTTTCACACCATTTGTATGCGGTGCATTTACGAAACTCTTTTCAAAAGATGCAGCAAATGAATGCTTTGAGCAGGGAAAAGTGGCTTTCTTTGCAGGCGGTACGGGACATCCGTATTTTTCTACAGACACCACAACAGTACTTCGCGCAATTGAGATAGAGGCTGAAGTTATTCTGCTTGCAAAAGCGGTTGACGGTGTGTATGACAGCGATCCGAAGACAAATCCGGATGCTAAAAAATATGACAATGTGCATATACAGGAAGTTATCGATAAAAAACTGGCAGTGGTAGACCTGACAGCATCTATTTTGTGTATGGAGAATAAGATGCCGATGCTGGTGTTTGGATTGAATGAAGAAAACAGCATTATTAAAGCAGCAAGAAACGAGATAACAGGTACACGTGTAGCTGTTGACTGACATGAATATTAGAGATACACTTATATGACCAAAAGGACCAGGAGGAAATAAACATATGGACGAGAGAATCGTAAAATTTGAAGACAAGATGGAAAAAACACTGGCTAACCTTGACAGTGAATTTACAACTATTCGTGCAGGACGTGCAAATCCACACGTATTAGATCGTATCACCGTAGATTATTATGGTGCACCAACACCTCTTCAGCAGGTGGCAAATGTTTCTGTACCGGAAGCCAGGATGATCCAGATCCAGCCATGGGAATCATCATTATTAAAAGCGATTGAAAAAGCAATCAATATGTCAGACCTTGGAATCAATCCTACCAATGATGGAAAGCTTATTCGTCTTGTTTTTCCAGAACTTACAGAGGAACGCAGAAAAGAACTGGTAAAAGACGTTAAGAAAAAAGGAGAAGCTGCTAAAGTAGCTATCCGTAACATTCGCCGTGATGCAAATGATATGCTGAAGAAACTTGGAAAGACTGATGTTTCAGAGGATGAGATTGCTGAATTGGAAGAAAAAGTTCAGAAGATGACAGATAAGAATATCGAAAAAGTAGATAAAGCAATCGAAGAAAAGTCAAAAGAGATTTTAACTGTATAAAGAATCGTTTGATGAATGTCATGAGGGAGGCTTCACACATGGATCTAGCTCCATTGTATGAAGCCTCTTTTTAAGGAGGAATCATGAAGATACCGAATCATATAGCCATTATTCTGGATGGAAATGGAAGATGGGCAAAAAGCAAAGGAATGCCCAGAGGATACGGACATGTAAAAGGGTGCGAGAATCTGGAGGATATCTGTGAGGCTGCAAAAGAACTTGGTGTAAAATATCTGACGGTCTATGCATTTTCTACGGAAAACTGGAAGCGTTCCAGAGAAGAAGTGGACGGATTGATGAAGTTGTTCAGAAACTATCTGAAAAAATGTTTGAAGATATCTCAAAAAAATAATATGCGGGTCAGAATCATAGGAGATCCGTCTGCTTTTGATGCAGATATACAGGAAAGTATTCAAAAACTTGAAGAATTTTCCAAAGATTTTGATGACTTGCATTTTCAGATTGCGTTAAACTATGGAAGCAGGGACGAGATCACACGTGCAGTGAATCGTATGTTAGAGGATCAGAAAAATGGAAAATTATCTGTGCCGGTTACGGAAGAGACGATATCGGATTATCTTGATACGGCAGGCATTCCGGATCCGGATCTTTTGATCCGCACAAGCGGGGAACTCAGACTTTCGAATTATCTGTTGTGGCAGCTGGCTTATACAGAATTTTATTTTGTAGATGTACCGTGGCCAGATTTCAAAAAAGATGAATTAGTAAAAGCTATCGAAAAATATAATGAAAGAGACCGGAGATTTGGTGGAGTTAAGGAGGCGCAGAATGTTTAAAACGAGATTGATAAGTGGGATAGTTCTGGTGATCATAGCACTTGCGACTATCATCTGCGGTGGACCTGTGCTTTTTACCACTCTTCTTTGTGTATCTTTGATAGGAATGCAGGAATTATACAAGGCGACAAAAGTCAGGGAGGATAAATTTGGCCTCCTCGAGATCGTCAGTTATCTGGGAGTGGCAGCATATTATTTTGCAGTACTGTTTTTGCCGTCACAGTATCATCTATTGGCAGTGATTTTTGGTTTGCTCCTTATTATGTTTGTGTATGTGTTTACATATCCCAGATATCAGACAAATCAGGTTGCGGCTGCTTTTTTGGGGATTGTATATGTAGGCGTGATGCTTTCTTTTGTATATCAGACACGTATGCTTACAGGTGGTGCATTTTTAGTATGGCTGATCTTTCTTTGTTCCTGGGGATGCGATACCTGCGCATACTGTGTGGGAGTTTTGATTGGAAAACATAAGATGGCACCTGTATTGAGCCCGAAGAAATCTATTGAGGGAGCTATAGGCGGAGTGGTTGGAGCGGCTTTGCTTGGAGCACTTTATGCATGGGTGATCTCCGCCCATAATCCGAATTCGGCTCATACACCGCTTCTTTATGCGGTTATATGCATTGTGGGTGCACTTGTCTCTATGATAGGAGATCTAGCAGCGTCAGCAATCAAGCGTCAGCAAAACATTAAGGATTATGGAACATTGATACCTGGTCACGGCGGTATTTTAGACCGATTTGACAGTGTGATCTTTACTGCACCGATTATATATTTTCTTGCGGTTACTTTGATATAAGAGAGGAAAAACTATGAGTAAGACCATAGCAGTTTTAGGGTCTACAGGTTCGATAGGAACCCAGACTCTTGAAGTTGTAAGAAATAATAAAGATATTCGGATAGCTGCTCTCAGTGCAGGCTCGAATATCGCAGAATTAGAAAAACAAATCCGTGAATTTCATCCGGAACTGGCAGCGGTATGGGATGAACAGAAGGCTGAAGAACTTCGGACAAAGATATCTGATCTGGATGTAAAAGTAGTAAGCGGGATGGAAGGACTTATAGAATTATCTGTTCTTGAAGGAGTGGATATCCTAGTGACTGCGATTGTAGGTATGATCGGTATACGTCCTACGATTGCAGCCATTAAAGCAGGGAAAGATATTGCGTTGGCCAATAAGGAAACGCTGGTTACAGCAGGTCACCTGATCATGCCGCTTGCAAAAGAGTATAATGTACAGATATTACCTGTGGACAGTGAACATAGCGCTATTTTTCAGGCTATTCATGGGGAAAATAAAGGCGCGATCCATAAGCTTTTGATAACTGCTTCCGGCGGTCCTTTTAGAGGCAGGAAAAGAGAAGAACTTGAAAATGTATGTGTAGAGGATGCACTTAAACATCCAAACTGGGCTATGGGACAAAAAATCACCATTGATTCTGCTACTTTGGTCAATAAAGGGCTGGAAGTGATGGAAGCCAAATGGCTTTTTGACATAGATCTGGACCATATCCAGGTGGTCGTTCAGCCCAAAAGTATCATACACTCAATGGTGGAATTTGTAGACGGTGCAGTGATGGCCCAGCTTGGAACACCAGACATGAAATTGCCGATCCAGTACGCTTTGTACTATCCCCAAAGGCGATACCTGCCAGGGGAAAGACTGGATTTTGAAAAACTAAAAGAAATAACTTTTGAAACACCTGATATGGAGACTTTCAAAGGACTTCCCCTTGCGATGGAAGCATCACGGATGGGAGGCAGTATGCCGACAGTATTTAATGCAGCCAATGAACGCGCAGTAGCAAAGTTTTTAAAGAAAAAAATAGGATTTTTGGATATTTATAAGATTATTGAAGAGGCGATGCAGCATCATCAGATCATAGAACATCCTGCACTGGAACAAATCTTAGAGACAGAAGAGAAGACATATGAATGGATTGAAAGCAGGTGGAAAGATTGAGTATAATATTTGCAGCTATTATTCTGGGGGTTGTTATTTTTGTTCATGAATTTGGACATTTTATATTGGCAAAGACAAATGGAATCACAGTAGAAGAATTTTCTATAGGCATGGGGCCTCGGATTGTATCTACGGAGCGCGGAGGAACACGATATTCATTGAAAGTCATTCCTTTTGGCGGTTCCTGTCTCATGCATGAGGAAGAGGATGGATCAAAGACAGAAGGAAGTTTTAACAGTAAATCAGTCTGGAGAAGGATTTCTGTTATAGCAGCGGGACCTATTTTTAATTTTATTCTCGCTTTTTTTGGAGCCATGATCATTATCAGTATCGTAGGATATGATCCTCCAGAAGTATTGGAGGTTGCGGAAGGATCACCGGAGGAAGCTGCAGGGTTACAGGCAGGCGATGTTATTACTGAGTTTGACGGAAGGTCGATCAGTTTGGGCAGAGATCTGTATGCATATATGAATCTGGAAGGACTGAAGGATAAAGATATCGAAGTGTCTTTTAAAAGAGATGGAGAAAAGCAGACGATCGTATATCATCCAGAAACACAGAATCGTTATATGTTGGGATTTTCCTACAATCCAACGGAGGAACAACCCATGCTTCAGTCAGTGACAATTGGTGGAGCATTGGCTAAAGCAGGTCTCGAAGCTGGAGACTATATCTATGCCGTGGATGGAACTAAGGTGAATTCTGGCACAGAACTTGCTAAGTACTTTGAAGATCATCCGCTGGGCGAAGAGAGTGTGACAGTGACTTATCTGCGTGATGGACTTGAATATGATGTGGAAGTTACTCCGGAAGCAGTTAATTATGTGGAACAGGGATTTAATTACAATCTGGGGAGAGAGAAAACATCAGCTCTTGGTGTGATAAAATATAGCTTTTTGGAAGTACGCTATTGGATCAACACAACGCTGGAAGGTTTTAAACTTCTCGTTACCGGAAAGCTGGGGATGGATAGTTTATCGGGACCTGTTGGTGTGGTGAATGTTATAGGAGACGCATATGAGGAAAGTAAGGATGAGGGAACTTTGATGACCTGGCTTACGATGCTCAATATGATGATACTTATATCGGCAAACCTTGGAGTGGCGAATCTTCTGCCGCTTCCGGCCTTGGATGGAGGACGTCTTGTATTTCTCATTATTGAAGCTGTAAGAGGAAAGGCGGTCAACCGGGAGGCGGAAGGTATTGTACATTTTGTTGGCCTTTTACTTTTGATGGGACTACTGTTGGTCGTAACATTCAGGGATATATTGAAATTATTTTAAATTTAAATGGATACAGCCTTTTCCTTTTTGCAGTTATGCAAGTAGGAAGGGGCTGTTTTAGTACCATAAAATATTGCGTTTTACAAGCAGGATTCTTTTTTATTCACCTTTTGAAGATTATATTCATATACTGAGGTAACTGTAAATATGAGGTGAAAAATGATCTCTTCCAGAATGAGAATAATGCAGGAAAATCAGTTGAATCAGTCGGATCAATCAGTCCAACCAGACCAACAAGGTCAGCAGAATCAGTCCGAACAGAGTGATCTGACCAATCAGTTTAGAATGCCATATATGAGCAATCAGATCGACAGAGGAAATCTAAGAATCCAGGTGACGACGAGATTACAGAATCGCCCAGTTTCAGGTGCAAGAATAAGCATTTCCTACGCGGGAGCACCAGAAGAATCCCTTGAAGAGGTATTAACAGACACAAATGGACAGACGGAGGTTCTGGAACTTCCAACTCCTCCGCTGGAGTACAGCCTTGAACCATCGGAGGAACAGCCTTACTCAGAGTACACCCTGAATATCCGGGCACCTGGATTTGAACCATTGGAGATTGTTGGAACAGAGCTGCTTTCCGGAGAGACGAGTATACAGGGGGTATCGCTGAATCCATCGGGCGGGGAAAGCTTTGAGGATATCGTGATACCAGCCCATACTCTTTTTGGAAATTATCCCGAGAAAATTCCAGAGGATGAGATAAAGCCCATAGATGAAAGCGGAGAAATTGTTTTGAGCCGTGTAGTGATCCCTGAGTATGTTGTGGTACATGATGGTGCCCCTACAGATTCCACAGCACAAAATTACTACATTCGTTACAGAGATTATATAAAAAATGTGGCAAGTAGTGAAATATATGCAACCTGGCCCCAGGAAACAATCAGAGCAAATGTTCTTGCAATCATGTCATTTACATTAAATAGAGTCTATACAGAGTGGTATCGGAACCGCGGATATAATTTCACGATTACCTCGTCCACAGCTTTTGATCATAAATGGATCTATGGCAGAAATATTTTTGATAATATATCTTATATTGTGGATGAACTTTTTGAAAATTATTTGTCACGTCCGAATGTAAAACAGCCAATATTAACGCAATATTGCGATGGGCGTCAGGTGAGCTGCCCGCAGTGGATGAGCCAGTGGGGAAGTAAATATCTGGGAGACCAGAACTATACTGCGATAGAGATCCTGAGGAATTATTACGGAAGCAGTATGTATATCAATACTGCAGAAGAAGTATCGGGAGTCCCCTCTTCGTGGCCGGGATATAATCTGGATATCGGCAGCAGCGGAGAGAAAGTGCTTCAGATGCAGGAACAGTTGAATACGATCAGTGAAGTTTATACGGCGATACCGAGGATCACTGCTGACGGTATCTATGGTGAGGCGACTAAGACAGCAGTGAGAAACTTCCAGTCTGTATTCGGGCTTTCACAGACAGGAATCGTGGATTATAGAACCTGGTATAAGATACAGGAGATATTTGTTGGGATCACAAGAATCGCAGAATTAAATTAAGGCAGGAAAAGAGATGCCATGAGAATCCATAGCTGCTTAGATGAAAATAAGCACTGGATTTTTATGGCATATTTTTATCTTCTCTCGAGATAAAACGTTTGTAGGGACGAAGCAGAAACAGGACTGAATAAAATGCATATATAGTATAAATATTTCGAAAAAATAAAAAAAAAAAATTTCAAAAAAGCTATTGACGATTACAAAATCCGATGATATAATAGCACTTGTCTTTGAGAGATACATAAAAAGATGAGCGGGAGTGCTGGAATTGGCAGACAGGCAAGACTAAGGATCTTGTGGGTGTATGCTCGTGTGGGTTCAAGTCCCATCTCCCGCAGTAAGGCGTCAACCATATGGTTGGCGCTTTTTTCGTACTGTAGTAATCGCAAAAAACTAAAGTACTTGAAAAAGATGACCACATGTTATATTATTTGTATAACAAGATAAGAAGGTCAGGTGAGAAGATGCAGATAGAATTGATAGAGATTGATTTTAACAGTGAAGAAGCGATTTATATGCAGCTTCGCAATCAGATTATTTTGGGGATAGCCACTTCACAGATCCGTGATGGAGACACCCTTCCTTCAGTGCGTCAGCTGGCAGATATTATAGGAATCAATATGCATACAGTTAATAAAGCATATGCGGTTTTGAAGCAGGAAGGAATTGTTTCGATAGACCGCAGACGCGGAGCTGTGATCTGCATAGATACAAACAAGCTGTTTGCCATGGAAGATCTGCGTGCAGACTTGCGGGTGGCACTTGCGAAGGGACGATGCAGGAATATTACAAGACAAGAGGCACATCAGCTAATAGATGAGATATATAATGATTATGAATAAAGATGCAGTGGGCAAGACAAGTAATACAAAATGGTAAATATGGAGGACATACATGAAAATAGAATATACAGACCAGGCAAGAACAGCGATTATGTATGCGGAAAAGACTGCAAAAAAAAGTAAACACAGTTATATAGGAACTGAACATATTCTGGCGGGACTTTTGCATGAAGAACAGGGGACGGCAGGTATGGTCTTGAGAGATATGGGAGTCGGAGAAAGCAAGCTAATGGAACTGATAGACAAGCTGATAGCTCCAACATCGGATGTGATGGTTGCTGATGAACAGGGATATACGCCCCGGGCAGCAAGAGTTCTTGAAGAGAGTCAGCGGGAAGCTTTTGATTTTCGAAGTACAAAGGTAGGAACGGAACATTTGCTTCTTGCTATGATAAGAGAAGTGGATTGTGTGGGAACAAGACTTTTACATACGATGGGTGTGAGTGTTCCAAAACTTCAGGCTGAAGTACTGACAGCTATGGGAGAGGAAAGCGGCAAAGACGATGCTGGAAAGAAAATGGCTAAAAGTAAAAAAACGCTTGGAACTCCGGTACTGGATCAATACAGCCGTGATCTTACAGAACTGGCAAGAAAGGGAAAACTCGATCCAGTTGTAGGACGAGAAGAAGAAATTGCCCGGATCATTCAGATACTAAGCAGAAGGACCAAGAATAACCCATGTCTGATAGGTGAACCTGGAGTTGGTAAGACAGCCATAGCAGAGGGACTGGCTCAGAGAATCATACAGGGTATAGTTCCTGATACGATCAAGAATATGCGTGTGGTAGTACTTGATCTTTCCGGAATGGTCGCAGGATCAAAATATAGAGGCGAATTTGAAGAGAGAATAAAGAAGGTGGTTTCAGAGGTAATGGAGCATCAGGGGATTCTTCTTTTCATAGATGAGCTTCATACAATCATAGGTGCGGGCGGGGCAGAAGGTGCTCTGGATGCATCCAATATATTAAAACCTTCCCTTTCAAGAGGTGAGATTCAGATCATTGGTGCAACGACGATTGAAGAATATCGAAAATATATAGAAAAAGATGCAGCCTTAGAACGAAGATTTCAGCCGGTGACGGTGGAAGAACCCAATGAAGAGCAGGCAATAGAGATATTGAGGGGATTAAGACCTTATTATGAGCAGCATCATGGAGTAGAGATCACAGATGAAGCTTTGACAGCAGCAGTGAAGATGTCAACGCGCTATATTGCAGACCGGTTTCTCCCGGATAAAGCTATTGATTTGATTGACGAAGCAGCTTCAAAGATCCAATTAACAGGATATGAAGTGCCGGAGGCCATAAAGGAAGGCGAGGAAAAATTGGCACATCTTGCTGATGAGAAAGAAGAAGCGATAAAATCAGGCGATTTTGCCAAGGCAAGAGAGGTTCAGGAACTTCAGAAACTTGAAGTAAAAGAATATCAAAAAGCAGTGAAGCGATTTGAACGCAAATGCAGGAATAGGAATCTGAAGGTAACGGAAGAAACGATAGCCCAGATCGTGTCGGGATGGACAAAGATCCCGGTTCAGCGGCTTGAAGAAAAGGAAAGCAAACGTCTTGCAAAATTGGAAAATGTTTTGCATAAGCGTGTGGTAGGACAGGAGGAAGCTGTTTTGGCAGTAGCCAAAGCAATCAAAAGAGGCAGGGTAGGACTTAAGGATCCAGCCAGACCAATTGGCTCCTTTCTTTTCCTTGGACCAACAGGCGTAGGAAAAACAGAGCTATCCAAAGCATTGGCAGAGGCAGTATTTGGCAATGAGCAGGCGATGATCCGCGTTGATATGTCAGAATACATGGAAAAACACAGTGTATCTAAACTGATAGGTTCGCCGCCAGGATATGTAGGGTATGAAGAAGGAGGACAGCTGTCAGAAAAGGTTCGCAGAAACCCATACAGCGTCATATTATTCGACGAGATTGAAAAAGCACACCCGGATGTATTTAATATACTGCTTCAAGTTCTTGATGATGGTCATATTACAGATGCACAGGGCAGAAAAGTTGATTTTAAGCAGACATGTATCATCATGACATCAAATGCCGGTGCACAGAGTATCGTTGAACCTAAAAAGTTGGGATTTGCTTCAGTGGAAGATGTGAAAAAAGATTATGAGTATATGAAAAATGGTGTCATGGAAGAGGTTCGAAGAATATTCAAACCAGAATTTCTAAACAGGATTGATGAAATCTTAGTTTTCCATATGCTGGGTAAAGCAGAAATCAAGCAGAT
Organism: Clostridia bacterium; assembly: GCA_009929525.1. Classification (GTDB taxonomy): domain Bacteria; phylum Bacillota; class Clostridia; order Lachnospirales; family Lachnospiraceae; genus Oliverpabstia. Next base: position 27,690 of record SAAH01000046.1, read on the forward strand.
CGTGACTATTTTGCTTAGTAAACTTCAGAAACGATGTAAGGAACAGCTGGATATAGATTTGACGGTGAGGAGCAGTGTGAAGGATTACCTTGCGGAAGCTGGATTTGACAGCAAATACGGAGCACGCCCGTTGAAAAGAGCTATTCAGAACAAGATAGAAGATGCGATGGCAGAAGAGATTCTTGAAGGGAAAATACATCGGGGAAACAAAGTGATTGTGTCAATATCTAAAAAAGATATAAAATTTTCAGTCAGTGACTAGAAGTTTTGTTAAATTTATTATATAATACTTGTAAAATAAGTTCCTTGAAAATGGAATGCACAAGAGATAGAACTAGGAGGATATTATGGAAACGAATAAAGAATTAATCAGAACCGAAGCAGCCGGAGGTATTAGTTTTGGAAACTACGAGCTGGAAACAAAGTCCAAGCTTTCTGATTTTGAGTACGATGGGGATTTGTACAAAGTAAAAACATTTCGTGAGATCACAAAGTTAGAAAGAAATGGAATGTTTGTCTATGAATCAGTTCCAGGTACAACTGTACTGGACATGGAGATTGGCAGTAATGGTATGATTTTTTCAGTGGAAGGCACCGAAAATACACAGATAACAGTAGAGATGGAAGCAGATAGTGAATATAAGGTGATTCTTGATGGCGTGTCCGTTGGCCATATTAAAACAAATCTTGGTGGTAAATTATCATTCAGTGCAGATCTGAATCCAGATCAGGCAGTGAAAGTGGAAATTGATAAAATATAATAAAAGAATATGCAGGGACCGGATGAAAGGTATCCGGTCCCATTTATTTTATTGAAATAAAAGGGAGAGTATCAGATATGGCAAAGGCTAAGAAAATAGTTTTTTTCTGTCAGGAATGCGGTCACGAGTCTTCAAAATGGATGGGACAATGTCCAGCATGCAAACAATGGAATACTTTTGTGGAGGAGACAGTCAGTCCTGCTTCAGGAAAGGGCTCAGCAGGGCTTAACAGAACGAAGCCAGCGGAGCCGGTTTCGTTATCACAGGTTCAGATCAATGAAGAGGAAAGGCTTCGTACGGGCATAGGTGAACTGGATCGAGTACTGGGCGGAGGGATCGTGGGAGGTTCCATGACGCTGGTCGGCGGCGATCCAGGTATCGGAAAATCAACTCTTTTACTTCAGGTCTGCAGAAATCTGGCAGATCATGTGAGTGTATTGTATATTTCAGGAGAGGAATCTTTAAAACAGATAAAACTCCGTGCTATGCGAATCGGAGCATTTGATGACAGAATGCTGCTGCTTTGTGAAACTAATCTGAGTACGATCAGAGAAGTGATAGAAAAGAAAAAACCGGATGTTGTGATCATAGACTCTATTCAGACGATGTATAATGAAGAAGTCACTTCAGCACCGGGTAGTGTATCTCAGGTAAGAGAATCGACAGGAGTATTGATGCAGATAGCCAAGGGAATGGGCGTTTCTGTATTTATTGTAGGGCATGTGACAAAGGATGGCAGTGTGGCTGGTCCGAGAGTGCTGGAACATATGGTGGATACTGTGCTGTATTTTGAAGGTGACAGACATGCATCCTATCGTATCCTGCGAGGAGTGAAAAATCGTTTTGGTTCAACAAATGAGATTGGTGTATTTGAGATGCGTACAGAGGGGTTGGTAGAAGTGGAGAATCCTTCGGAGTTTATGCTGAATGGAAAACCGGAAGGAGCATCGGGCTCCGTGGTAGCATGTTCCATGGAGGGAACGCGTCCAATCCTTATTGAGATACAGGCGCTGGTATGTGCAAGCAACTTTGGAATGCCAAGACGAACTGCGGCTGGAACCGATTTTAATAGAGTAAATCTCTTAATGGCAGTACTTGAAAAAAGAATGGGGATGAATCTTTCATCAAGCGACGCATACGTGAACATCGCAGGTGGCATACGCATGAATGAACCTGCGATGGATCTTGGTATCTTGTTGGCTATCGTATCAAGTCATAAAGATATTGTGATAGACGACAAAGTTCTGGTGTTTGGTGAAGTGGGGTTAAGCGGAGAAGTGAGGGCAGTAAGTATGGCGGAACAAAGAATCCTGGAAGCTAAAAAGCTTGGATTCACAACGATCATTCTTCCTGAGGCCTGTATGAAAGGAGTTCAAAATATTACTGGCGTGTGTCTTATACCGGTAGAAACAATTCGAGATGCTATACAATACCTCACAAAACAAGAGAGAATGCGGAAATAGATATATAGGTGAAATAGAGACATTTTTATATGAGAAATCAACATAAAAAGCATAACGAGCATATGAGAAAATAATATTGGAAAACATGGAAATAAACAGGAAAAAACATTGAAAAACATGTAGAAAAATGTTGACATATATTAAACAAAGTGATGTCATAATAAAGTTGCGTTTGAGAAATGCTCGATATAAATGAATCGACAGAAAATTTTGAAAATTCGACGAAATAACAAAGTTGATATGTGAAATGAAAAAATTCAAAAAATATATTGACAAATAGAAATACATATGATATTCTATCATAGTTGCGTCTGACGCAGCTGAGTAAGAACAAAGAAAGCTTTTGAAAAAAAGTTAAAAAAGTTCTTGACAAGCCGGAGACGGCGTGATAAAATATCAAAGCTGTCAAACGACAGCGACG
>SAAH01000165.1 GCA_009929525.1 Clostridia bacterium
ACTCTTATTGGGAGTTCTTCTGAAAGTTCCTGAAAGAGGTAGCTTCCCCACCCACACTGCCCATCAGGTTCATCCTGATAGCTTTGGGCCAAGGAATCTCCAATGATGAACAGAGTCCTCATGCTTGACGGAATCCTTTATCGGGAAGTTGCTTGAGCATCTCCATTACCTGTGCCATCGTTTCAGGAAGTCTGTCTCGAATGAACTCCAATACCATAATTACATTCAAGCCCCACTGAGCGGCAAAGTTGGTGGAAATCCAGGGAATCTCCTTCAAGACAGCCTTTCCACCCGAATTCCTTATCCTGGTTATCGAGAATCCAGATGCATCATTTTCTGAAATAAGGGCATGCAGTAGTATTTGCCAAACCTTCATTGCCAGAGCATCATCATTCCGGTACGCAGCTGCATAGGCTCCCATCGCTGTCGCCATGAAGGGAAGGGAGAACTCCCGTTCACCGATAATTCCCTGCGATTCCTTAAGCTGTACTGCTCGAGGAAGGAAATAGAACCTTCCATAGTCTGCAAGCAACTTCGGCCAACCATCGTCGGAGAGCAACGAAAGTTCCATCCAAATCTGAGGGGCTCCCATACATATTTGCAAATGAGTACCACCTGCAGCACATTCTCCGATATACCGAAGATGACAGCTCTCTGGATCAAACTCAAAATCAGGACCTGAAATCAACTGTAAAGGAGCTTGTTTGATATCCTCAAGACCAATAAGAATCTTTTGATGATATCGCTCATCATTTCCTCGCTCCCAAGCCGTCATCCAATTGGAACAAAGAGAAGACCAATCGGGACCGCTGCGTGCATGTGATGGATATACCATATCTTCCTTGGCATAGAAATCTGCCAATGGATCGTGCTCCAGGAATGTGAGCTCATTATCCTTGAGTTCATCAAATATATCTCCCAGCCTTCGATCCCCGGTTAGGTAATACAAAAACCGATGGTGACCAGCCATGGCAATACGAGCTTCCTTGCAGGGACATCCCCAATGGCTGACATTATGCCGTGACCCCATGCCCTTGAATTTCCCAATATGGTATACATCCACTTCACTGGCATGTCGGGACAACCGTTCTGCCAAGTCGAACACATAAGCATTTCCACTTCGTAAAAACGCATACCACAGCCACAATGTGGGGACGAGCTCGGTATTATCCCAAGCATATCCACCCATATCATATCGCCACATATGTCGCGTTGGGTCATAGGTATGCCGAACATCACCGTAATCAAACAGTCCATACCAATTTCTTTGCTTCACTTCCTTGGCATAGAATTCGATGCTCCGATCTAGTTGTTCTTCCAAGAATCGAGTCGACTCCCTATCTCGTTGGGGAAGAGACCAATAACCGAATGCTCGATTGGCATGGTAGTACTCGGGCTCACACACGAACAGCGGCGGATTTTGAATCGAACGAGAAAAGGCATGAAGAGCAGAGTCATCAGGAATCAACTCGCTTCCGATTGAGAGAGCAAATTCACTCGTCGACGCAATCCCATATGGGTCTGCACCTTTGTAGTCATAACCTTCATAATAGACTTGGTTGTAACCTCTATTGGCATAATGCCTGAAGTCATAAGGTTCTGTTGACGGTGGATAGAGCCAGACTGTCGCTGTAGCTTCGTCCTGGGTCAGATGGTCGAACTCATAACCTGAAGGATACTTTTGCCAGAAATCACGAAAAGCAAAAGAAATGTTCCCCAACTCACTACCTAAGGCACAACCACCTCTGGTTTTCTGCCCATCAAAGCAATTGATATATCTACAATCGGGTTGTCCCGTCCATTTCCTGATTGAAAAATGGGATACGCTATCCTGTACGAGCGCATAATGATCCCAGAAAGGCATGTCCTTGAGAACAGTATCAACAAGCGTCTTGTCATCACCTTCTAGGTGAAGGAGTTTTCCTGCAATCTCGTCCTGATAGATCGACAGGGGAACCTTAGGCTTCCAGGAGAGTAAAAGTGCAGATGATTCATGAAAACAACCATGATCAAGCTCGAACTTGACATGGCGATTGTAAACAGGACCGGCGGAAGGGACGCAGAAGGAAATGCCGATACCCTTCAGGTAATCGTGGTTTTCATCCCCATCATACACAAACGTATGCTGGAACCGAATCACATGGCTTTCGAAACCAACAAACATACGGACGATGAATGGAAACAAAGTTTCTCCAGTAGGTGCATGATGACTTCCCTGATACCGGATGACTGCTTCCAGAGGACCGAATGATTCCACCGTTGCTTGGTCGATCACTCCATCATAGAATTTCTCTTTCCATCCATCCTCAACTGGGCTGTGGATGATCAAACGCAAGGAAGGTTGCTTCAGACGCGTCACCCCATCGATTGACACTGAAGAGAATATATTTTTACTTCCAAATGCAATCGTCATGGTTCCATTGGTCAGGATTCTTGGGGTTGCGGAGTCAGACTCGGTAGCAATACCGATGCCATTGAAATGAGATGAACTATCGTCCGAAGTCTCAAGGGAGAAAGACGTTCCAAGTTTGCTGGAATCCGCTGTATGGGCTGTCCATTTGACAGATCCATCAGGATAATATGCTGTGACGCGGCTCTGTACAGGAATTCCTTTTGCTTTGCCTACAACAGAGAATTCTGTCTCTTCTGTCACCGTTGCCTTGGGCCAAATACAACCCCACGTCGTGTATCCCTTACCTGACCTACCCTCAAGACGATGCAACCTCATTCCTTCCTCCCTAACGAACAGAAGCACCGGATGAACTACTCATCCGGTGCATGGAATTGTTATTTAGAAGTATCAGCCTTATACAGCTCATTCACTTCCTTGATTAATTGGGCTCCACCACGATTCAACCATTGCTGAGAAGCGGCATCAAGTTGTGCCTTGGAGATCTGACCACAGATATATTGGGTACGTGCATCGTCAATAATTTGCTCGATGTCATTGCCTACTTCTGCGTTAATCGGACTATTTGCAAGATACCCGAGAGCAGGATTGAATACAGCATGCTGCTCATTGATTGCATATGCCTTATCCTGTTCCTGAGTCGGAATGTCTCCCTTGAGAGTGGTAACCTGGCTCTTCAAATACGGGATATAACACAGTGCCTGGTTCAATCCAAGTTGAGGAGTCTCTTTGACAGGTACATTTCTCAGTACAATATGGCCATCAGCATCGATATCGTAGGTAACACCTTCCAATCCATAGTCTGCCAGAATCATCATCTCTTCATCGCCCATTTTGTCCAGGAAATGGAGACAATTCCTCAGATCCTGCTCTGTCTTGGCACCGGCCTTGGTGATTACATAATACCCATTGAATCCACTGGTTGCCAGTGTTTTACCATTGATGGGACCGACCATAGACATGGATGCATGCTGTGATGGATTTGTAACAGACTTGATGTCATTCTGGATGAAATACTGCCAAATGCGCTTTGAACTATCCATAACATCCAGGAAACTGCCAGCGCTGCCCTTCTTGCATGCATCACCAAATGTTGAGCTATCAACAGTTGCCCAGTCTCTTCTAATCAAACCATCTGCATAGACCTTGCGCATCCAGTCCAATGCTTGTTGGTATTCTGTTGTTTGATGAACCGGCACCAGGCTACCATTCTGTTCCACCCATTCATTGCCAACGCCAAACCATGTCTGGATAACATCCAGGGGGCCTGTGTATTTGCACATTTCCAAACCATAGGTGTTGTTCTTGCCGTCCCCATCAGGATCTGCATAGGTAAACTTGTACCACATATCATATACATCCTGATATGTTTCAGGGGCCTTTGTGATGCCAACCTTCTCGGCCCAGTCTGTACGGTAGGCAAACCCTGTGCGTCCGATCGGACGGGCACGATAAAGTCCGATGACCTGACCGTTGACAGTCAATGCTTTCAGAACATTCTTGTTCGCACGAGAGAGGTTGGGATATTCTTTTTCATCAAAAATGTATTTAGACAGATCCCAGAAAGCGCCTTTCTTGGCTGCATCGATGATTGAAGCGGAAAGGGTTCTCTTTCCAGTCATAATCATGGGCATATTGTCCTTATCCATCAACGTGATACCCATTTTTTCATCATAGGTTCCATCAGCCTCCCACTGCCACTTCACTTGGGTATTTGTGTAAGACTCATACTTCTCAACTACTTGGCTGGAAGCCTGGTTCCTCAGCTCGTTGCCATAGAATTCTGTTGTCATAAATGTAATTACAGGCTTTCCGGAGCTGGAAGTAAGCGCCCCGCCATCCGACTTTGCACTTTCCTTTTGTCCGGCTGCAAAAACAACCATTGCAGAGACCAGCAGGATACCTGCCACCATTAACCGCTTTTTCATATAGTTGACTCCTTTTTTATAATCACCCTTTGACGGACCCGATCAGTACGCCTTTGGTGAAATATTTTTGAATGAATGGATACAATACCAAAATCGGGAGACTGGCCATAATAGTCGTAGCCATCCTGATTGATTTCGTAGGGGGCAAACCAAAATTTCCCCAGTCGAAATTACTTTCTGTAGCCACTGCTGTTGACTGGAAAATAATACGCCTCAGAACAATCTGAACCACTTCCATATCGCGGTTGCTGATGTACATCATCGCATTGAAATAAGAGTTCCAATGGCTCACTGCATAGAACAACGATACGGAGGCAAGAACGGGTTTGGAGAGAGGGAGTATCACTCTGATAAAAATCTGCAAATCATTGCAACCATCAATTCGACTTGCCTCTTCCAGCTCCATCGGAAGCCCTTGGAAATAGTTCTTTATGATGATCATATTGAAAGGATTGATGGCAACGGGTAACCAAAGAGCCCAAAAGGTATTGCGAAGACCGAGAACATTTGCAACCAAGATGTACATCGGCACCATTCCACCAGAGAACAGCATGGTAATAATTACCATGGTGATAAAACCGTTTCGTCCCTTGAAGTAAGGACGAGAAAGAGGGTATGCAAGGGTACAGGAGCAAAACATGTTGATTGCGACTCCTACGGTTGCAACAAAAAACGAGTTGCGAAGACCCTTGAAGACATCACCACTTTTAATGATGTACTGATACGCATTCAAGCTGAATACCTTCGGAATGAGGAAAAAGGAACGCTCGGTAAGTTCTCGTTCGGTAGCAAATGAACCAGCGATTATGTAGAGGAACGGTACGAGTGTTACAATGCCGGCAACTCCACAAATTATATAGATGATTGCCTGGACAATTGAATCGCCCAATGAACGCTTGATTGTGTTAGTTGACATGCTGCACCTCCTCCTAATAAAAACCGGATTCGCCAGCTTTTTTTGCCAACTTATTGGCGCCTATGACCAGAAACATGCTGACAATCGATTTGAAAAGGCCTGCTGCAGTCGCCAATGAGTAATTCCCGTTGGTTATGCCTCGTGTATATATGTACGTATCAAAGACTTCACTGCTCATCCTATTCATCGAGTTCTGCATAAGAAATATCTGCTCATAACCAGTATTCAGAACAGAGCCCACTTTTAAAATCAACATGATGACAACAGTCGACTTGATAGCAGGCAGGGTTATGTGCCACATTTTCTGCCATCGGTTGGCTCCATCAATATCGGAAGCTTCATACAACTGAAGATCGACACCGGAAAGAGCTGCAAGATAAATAATCGTTCCATAACCAGTCTCCTTCCAGATGTTCTGACCGATAATCAGTGGGGTGAAAAGCTTTGGATTACTCATCAGGTCGGGTGCATTATTACCAAATATTCCCACCAGAAGGTGATATGCATACCCATCTGTAGTAGAGAACAATTGGGCTGTCAGAGAAGCAACAATCACATAAGAAATGAAATGGGGGATATATACCATGAATTGGATAAGACCTTTATAGCTCTCACTTTTCAACTCGTTTAGCAGTAATGCCAGAATAATCGGAGCAGGGAAATAGAAAACAATGCTCCAGATTGAAATAGACAGGGTGTTGCGCAAAATACGCCAGAAGTCTGGGCCAGTGAATAGTTTGTAGAAATTACCCAATCCTACAAATGGACTTTCTGTAAAGGCCTGATAGATTGTCGTACCGTTGTAGGGGCTGAATTCCTCGAATGCCATGATTAGTCCAGCCATCGGGAAATAGTTGAAGATCAACATGTACAGGACACCTGGTATGAGCATCAGATAGAGCCAGGTATGGCCTTTGAATGCAGACATCCAACTTGTGCCATGCAACCCACGTTCTCGCTTCATACCGGCCTCCTTCACCTATCTGTATGGTGTAGAGGCTGGTTCCACATTTGTAAATAATCATTTTACACTCTTTTCACAGGAGAAAAAACGTGTAAATTTCATCTAATTTGACGTTATTATGGATTCATGATAAAAATCAATCATTTTGCTCCCCCTTACGTGAAAGTCGCTTGAATTCACTTGGAGTCAATCCTGTCTGACTTCTGAAAAAGCGGGTAAAGTTCTGGGCGTTCTGATATCCAAGATTCTGCG
>SAAH01000314.1 GCA_009929525.1 Clostridia bacterium
TATCACGGATTTGATTGACTTCACAAAGACTTTCTTTGCAAAGCATTCTCTGCTGAATGTGCTGACCAAGTATTGTATTTTCACATCAGAAAATATGCTCATGGTTATGCGCCCGTACCAGATCACGGCAACCGAACGCATCTTGAATCGTATTGAGATTGCCAACAACTATAAAAAATACGGCAGCGTGGCAGGTGGCGGATATATCTGGCACACCACAGGCTCCGGCAAAACGCTCACCTCTTTCAAGACAGCACGTCTGGCTTCGCAGCTGCCCTATATTGATAAGGTGCTGTTTGTGGTTGACCGTAAGGATTTGGACTACCAGACTATGAAGGAGTATGACCGATTTGAAAAAGGTGCTGCCAACAGCAATACTTCTACGGCAGTTCTTAAAAAGCAGTTGGAAAACCCAAATGCCCATATTATCATTACTACCATTCAAAAGCTGGCGTCCTTCATCAAAAAATACAGTGAGCATGAAGTATATAGCAAGCACGTTGTCATCATTTTTGACGAATGCCATCGCAGCCAGTTTGGTGATATGCACACTGCCATTATAAAGAATTTTAAGAAATACCATCTGTTTGGTTTTACAGGGACACCGATATTCGCAGCCAACTCTGGTGCATCCAAGAACCCGGAGTTCTTTACAACGGGGCAGACCTTTGGTGACCAGCTACATACCTACACCATCGTGGATGCTATCAATGATAAAAATGTCTTGCCGTTCCGTGTGGATTATATTAAGACGATGGATACGGACGAAGAGATTACCGATGAAATGGTATGGGACATCAATCGTGAAAAAGCAATGATGGCACCTAAGCGAATTGAATTGGTAACACGGTATATTCTGGAGCATTTCGACCAGAAAACCTACCGTGGGGATAAGACCTATATTTTCAATACCCTCACGAACATTGAAGAAGTAGCATCGGCTGAGCGAGGCGCAGTAGAAGAAATCAAGCAGCAACAACGTCTTAGCGGATTTAACTCTATTTTTGCTGTGGCATCTGTGCCAATGGCAAAACTGTATTATCAAGAATTTCAGAAGCAGATGGCAGCAGACCCAACCAAGAAACTGCGTGTAGCAACAATTTTCAGCTACGGAGCAAACGAGGAAGAAGCTGACGGTATTCTGGATGAGGAGAACTCTGAGGACACTTCTGCCCTTGACCAGAACTCCCGTGATTTTCTGGAATCTGCTATCCGTGAT
>SAAH01000047.1 GCA_009929525.1 Clostridia bacterium
TGTTCAGAAACAGTATACACCTAAAAAGGCGTGATGTCTTTATTTTTAGGCAATTTAAAGTAACTTTGGTAAAATTTCAGATTTGCTCATTTATAGTTTATTATATTCATGGAGGAGGATTCGTGCTAGGGGAAGCAGCATGGGGACATTTTTGTGCTGTAAATATTGCCAGAAAATGCAAAAAAAATATAGTTCTTGTTAATTACCGATTGGCACCAAAATATCATTTCCCAGTGGGAATCAATGATTGTATTACGGGATATGAGTGGATGTTGAATCAGGGAATAAAAGCGGAAAACATAGTGTTTCTGGGAGAATCCGCCGGTGGCAATCTGGTTTTAGCTACAGCAATTGGATGCAAGCAGAGAAATATCCCTCAACCAGCAGGGATTGCCGCCATTAGTCCGGTAGTTGACTTGAACTTTCAATTTCCATCCTATAGGGAACGTATCAATAGGGAATGCATTATACCTTATAATCAGGACCGCTTCGCACAGCACGAATATATGGAAGATAAAGATTTATCTAATCCGTTGGCGTCACCATACTATGGGGATTGTAAAGGATTTCCGCCAGTATTTCTTGGGGTAAGTACAGAAGAATCATTATTCGATGATTCCATTCGTATGCATGAAAAATTATTAAAAGAAGGTGTGGATTCCAGACTTGTTGTATGGGAGAACATGTGGCATACCTTCTATATGTTGGATTTTCCAGAAAGCTGGTCTGTATTTGAACAAGTAAGCGATTTTTATCTTAATCTGTAGGAGGGAAAATGAAGTTTCAGGATTTTACCAAGATGCAGCTATTGTTTCAGACAAAATCATTGGGCAACGGTATTTATGTGATACAGGATGTTGTTGGTGTGGAGATGTATCTGATAGAGGGCGATAAAAAAGCTCTGCTTATAGATACGGGAATTGGCATCGGAAACCTAAAAGATGTAGTGGAGAAAATAACGAATAAACCGATAATGGTATATTTGACACATGGCCATGTTGATCATGCAGGTGGAATATATAATTTTGATAAAGTCTGGGTGGCCGAGCAGGATATTGACCTTCTTCAGAAACATGCAAAGGTTGAATTTCGACTTGATTTCGCCAGTGCCTATATATCTGAATTAAAAGACATAGAGGATATAAGAAATCATATGTCGTATCATAATCATATAAAACTACTTACTGTTTGCTGTGAGGATCAGATTGAACTGGGGAATCGTAAATTACAAGTGATAGATTTGAAAGGTCACACGCAGGGGTCTATCGGTTTTTACGATGAAAAAACAAAAACACTATTTGCTGGAGATGCATGTAATAATTCTACATTTTTGTTTTTGGAGGAAGCAACATCGGTTAGCGAATATAAGGAAACACTTTTGCAATTAAAAGAAAAATGGATGGAAAAGGTAGAGCACTTCATCATTTGTCATGAATATATAGAAATTCCAACATCGGTAGTTGATGATGTAATAAACTGCTGTGATATGGTAATAGAAGGTCGGGCATCAGGGCTCGAATTCATTATTCCGTATGTACCATTCCAAAATGGACGTTCGTATTGGGCAGCAAATGGAGCAGAGCATAGAGAAAAAATAGATGGCAGAATCGGTAATTTGATTTACGATATGGACAAAATATCATAATAGGAGATAAGAGATCATATCATGAAAATTAAAATTTGTGGACTGACACGAGTAGAAGAAGCAGGTTATCTCATTAGAAATAGAAAGAATGAAGAGGAAGATACATATGGGAATCATTTTTGAAAAAACAAAATTGGGATCACTATGTCTGAAAAACCATTTAGTGAGAAGTGCTACGTGGGAAAATAAAACAACAGAAGATGGACACATGACAGATGAACTTTATGATATATACGAGAAGCTTGCAAAATCAGAGGTGGGTTTGATTATTACTGGATATGCAAATATTCTAAAAGAGGAACAACCGAATCATGGGATGATGGGTATTTATGAGGATAGTTATATTGAAGATTATAAAAAACTCACAGATATTGTTCACTCTTATGGATCGAAAATAATAATGCAGATCGCCTATGGTGGAACAAAGACAACGTATCGTGTAGGCGAGCGCATTATATTTGCACCAGGCGAAATCCCGGAGCGTGGGACAGGTACAAAAGGGAAAGCAATGACAGGAGATGACATTCTTTTGGTAGAAGAAGCATTTGCCCAAGCTGCGTTACGGATAAAGAAAGCAGGATTTGATGGCGTTGAAATACATGCAGCACATACTTATTTGATCAATCAGTTTCTTAGCCCATATTATAATGATCGTAAAGATGAATATGGTGGTTCACTGGAAAATCGAATGAGATTTTTGGTGGAAATTTGTAATCGAACAAGAGAAAAAGTGGGAAGTGATTTCTTTATTGCTGTGAAATTGACTGCCAGTGAATTCTTTGAAGGAGGCCTGACATTCGCTGAAACGAAAGAGATAGCCAGAAAAATGGAAGAAATAGGAGTCGATGCAATTGAGTTATCTGGCAATATTCACGGAAAGGCAAAATCAATGGCAGGAGAAATGTTTGATCAGCACACACTTCGGAAAAAAGGCTATTTTCTGGAATATGCAAGGGCTTTAAGGGAAGTAATAACATTACCAATGATAACAGTTGGCGGGTTTAGAGATTTAGAAACGATAGAAGAAGCACTTTCGGATTTTGGTGTAGATGCGGTAGGAGTTTCAAGACCGCTTCTTGCAGAACCAGATCTTTTTCTGCGATGGAAAAATGGAGATATACGTCCTGCAATCTGCGTGAGCTGTTCCAAGTGCAGAACAGCGAGTGGTAATTATTGTACAGTTTTCAAAAAAGAGCAAGGAGAAGTTGCAAAAAGAAGATGTAGTTAACATTCTGAAAATGTGCTTATAAATGAGGATAAAATAAATGAAATCAAAGATATATTATCGTAATGTTTTAGTAAATGGAATAAGAATTTTTTACAGAGAAGCAGGGGATGCCAATGCACCAGGGATTGTTCTATTCCATGGATTCCCAACCTCAAGTCATATGTTTCGGGATTTGATACCAATTTTAGCTAAAAAGTACCATGTGATTGCTCCGGACTATCCAGGGTTTGGCAATTCTGAAATCCCAGACAGAAAGGAATTTTCATATACCTTTGACCACATTTCACAGGTAATGGAAGCTTTTCTGATTGAAGTAAATATGCTACAATTTGCAATGTATGTGTTTGATTATGGAGCACCCATTGGATTTCGCATTGCAAAAAAGAATCCAGAATGGATTAAGGCGATTATCAGTCAGAACGGCAATGTATATCAAGAAGGACTTGGAATAAAGTGGAGTGAGCGTGCGAAATATTGGAAGAACCCGACAGAAGAATTGAGAGAAAAATACAAATCCGCGTTCAAGCCAGATACCATTATCAATCAATATATGAGTGGTACACCGGACGGTGTGGTCTCTCCAGATGGATATACGCTGGATATTGCATATATGAGCAGAGCCGGAATGGACGAAATTCAATCAGATCTTATCTTCGATTATCAAAATAACGTAAATCAGTACGCAGAATATCAGCAATATCTAAAGAAGTATCAGCCGCCAGTGTTATGTGCATGGGGAAAAAACGATGTATCATTCATTCCAGAAGGCGCATATGCATATAAGACAGATGTTCCAAAGGCTGAGATTCATTTGCTTGACAGCGGACATTTTGCATTAGAATCACATGCAGATGAAATTGGAGAACTGATATTGACGTTTTTACAAAACCAGCAGCAAGGAAATAATTTATAACAAATTATTAATGGAAGTATAGGAGAATGTGATTATGACAGAGATAAAAAAGAAATATAGAGGATTATCCAGATGTGGTAGTTCATTTTTCGGTAGGTCTGCCAGATGTTAATGAAAAATAAAAATGAAAGATTAGGAATGTTCTTTGTCATTGCATCTGCGGTACTGTTTGGCTTGATGCCATTGTTGACAAAAGTAGCATATCAGCACGGAAGCAATGCTTATTCTGTGGCTTTTGGGAGATTTTTTATTGGATCGGTTATTTTGTTTCTTATTATTTTGTGTATTCCAAATTGCAATATTAAAATTACCAGATTACAATTGATGGAACTTGTGAAATTGTCATTCTTTTATGCGTTAATGCCGATTTTGCTCTATCGCTCTTATGAGTATATTGATTCTGGACTGGCTACAACGCTTCATTTTACATATCCCATCGTTGTTGTAATTATTATGGCGGTATTTTGTAAAGCAAAGCCAGATGCAAAACAATCTTTATGTATGTGCATCAGCATCGTTGGAATTTTATTGCTATATACACCAGGAGGACAGACAAGCATAAGGGGAATTCTGCTTGCGGTTCTGTCAGGGGTAACTTATGCTTTTTATATCGTGCTCCTGGGAAAAAGCAGACTAGGTGAACTACACCCGCTGGTGTTATCTTTTTGGATTGCGTGCTTTTCTGCTATTGAGATAGGAACGATAGGCTGCCTGACAAAAAGCATTCGTTTTGACATGGACGCAACAGCATGGACAGCGGAAGTGATTCTTGCTGTTTTAACAACAGTGATTGCACTTGTTTTGTTTCAAAGAGGTGTTTATTTATGCGGAGAGATAAAAGCGTCATTGCTCAGTTCTTTCGAACCGGTAACAGGTATTCTGGTAGGAGTCTTTGTTTTTTACGAAAAGATTTCGTGGAATGAGATGGTTGGAATTATAAGTATCATCATTGCGGCAATCGTGCTGGTAGTACCTTCAAAGAAGAGTTATTCATGATTTGGAGGAAAAAATGGGAAGAACGTTCAAAGTATTGGATGAGTTGGAATGAGTACACAGTGAAGAACTTCAAAGAGGCGTGAGGGAATATGGAACTATACAAAAAAGAGGAAATCATACACATTAATAAAATACCAGCCAAGATCATTCACCAGCAATTATCCGGGAGTGAATGCTCTGTTGGCATGCACTGGCATAAGGATATTGAAATAAATCTGATGCTTCTGGGTGAGGCCGAATTTACTGTGGATGGGAAAATGCGTGAGCTTCATCCAGGAGAGTTTAATATTATTAATAGTGGGGACATTCACCAGGGAACGGCACCCCTGAATATCCCGGTGCAAGAACGATATCAGGAATTGATCACAATATTATGGGATTACGATTTCCTTCATGGATACCTGGATCACCTGGACACATTACGATTTCAAATGCCAAAGGATGAATTCCTTATAAAAGAAATACGAAGCCGGCTTATAAGTATTGGAACTGCTTATCTCCAAAGGGGAATAGGGTTTGAAATGGACATATCAGCTACACTGCTTCAGATTGGAAGTCTTTTGCTGAAGAACTGTGTGAGCAATGAAGAGAATGTGTCTTCCAATACCATAAAAAGAAATGTGAAGTCTATCCAGGATGTGGTTAGTTATATTGAAGGCCATTGTGCGGAGGATTTATCTCTGGACAAAATAGCGGACTATATGAATTTTACCCCAAATTATTTTTCCAGAAAGTTCAGGCAAATGACGGGAACCACTTACCATGAATACTTAGTGGACTGCCGTCTGAAGAAAAGTTTGATCGATTTGAAAAATACGAATTTGAGCAGTACAGAAATTGCTTATAAAAATGGGTTTCCCAATGTGAAATCATTTATTGAACATTTTAAAAAAAATTATGGCACAACTCCTCAGCAGTTTCGTAAGAGTTGGT
Source organism: Clostridia bacterium (assembly GCA_009929525.1). Lineage (GTDB taxonomy): Bacteria > Bacillota > Clostridia > Lachnospirales > Lachnospiraceae > Oliverpabstia. Next base: position 5,716 of record SAAH01000047.1, read on the forward strand.
AAATAACAGTTGCTTTTGTAGCAGCTGTTATTTTTTACGAAAAGATAAAAAATGACAATGATGTGTAAAAAAAAGGAAATACAAAAACACAGCAGAAAGATAAAATAAAGCCAGATGAAAAAGAAAGGGGTACGCACAAATGGCTATTATTCATTGCAGTTTTTTGTCAAAATATCTTGCATATGATACGAATGTAACTGTTGTTTTACCAGAAAACAGGGATGCTTATGTAGAGGAGAAAAAAGAACTATATCCTGTCTTGTATTTACTGCATGGGAGAGGAGATGACTGCAACGCCTGGACACGCAATACAAGGATTGAATTATATGCGACGGAGCATCAAATTGCGGTAGTTATGCCTTCTGGAGAAGACAGTTTTTATGTAGACAGCATGCATGGAAAACGTTATTTCTCCTACATGACTAAAGAATTGCCGGTTATTATGAAAAACTGGTTTCCTATTTCTTCAAAAACTGAGGATACCTTTATAGCAGGGCTCTCTATGGGTGGTTATGGAGCACTTAAGCTGGGGTTGACAGAGCCGGACAAATACGCAGGCATTGCAGTTTTTTCAGCTGCTACTAATCCTGAAAAACTCTATGGCTTTTTCCCGGAAGAACCAGACAAAAGCATTATGAATCAAAACCTGAACCGCGTATTCGGAGAAAAACCATTTCCAAAGGAATATATACCAAAGGAATTGCTAAAGAGTATAAAATCCAATGGTGATGTTGTCCCACCGATCATTCAGTTTGAAGGAACAAAAGATCCGCTCTATGAGATGAACCAGGAGTTTTTGAAAGATGCGACAAAACTGGGTGTGCAGGTTCATTACGAAGAATGGGAAGGCGGACATGACTGGTATTTTTGGGATGAAGCTATCAGAAAAGCACTGTTTTTATTACCAATAAGGGAGGGATAACATTATGATGCAATTAAAACACGAACCAGATTATTACAAAAAACCATTTTTTAAATGGCGTCAGAGAGTTGGATTCGGTATCAGCGATTATGCATGTAACCTGGCATATTTACTAACCAATACATATTTGCTGTTCTATTACACGAACTGTGCAGGGATAAAAGCAGCCGATGCAGGTTTTATGTTTGTTATTACAAAATTTATTGATGCGATCACAGACTATCTTACAGGAACTTGGATCGACAGGACCGATACAAAAATGGGACGTTATCGTCCATGGATGTTATGGGGTGCTCCTGTGTTGGCATTCGGTATGGTAATTCTTTTCTCTGTTCCGACCGGATGGGGATCAACAGCAAAACTGGCATGGGCCTATATCAGTTATATTATCTTCTCGTTTGGATATACACTGGTGAATATTCCCATGACCCCAATCGTAACAAGCCTGTCACCGGATCCGGTAGAGCGTACCAATATTGTTACCACAAAGCAAATGTTTGCAAGCTTAGGTTCTCTTACCTCTTCTTTGTTTGTACTTCCTATGGTTCAGTTTTTCTCTGGAAGCAAGGATGCAGTGGGAAGTGCATTAGCTTCCGGCTATCGTCTTACTAATGTGGTATTGGGTGTTATTGTAATTGTACTGATGATACTGTGTGTATTTAATGTGGAGGAGATCAATCCACCGACTACCGACTTAGATGATCAGGGACATAAGAAAAAGGTCAATATATTTAAAGATTTAAAAGATATTTTTAAAAATAAGTATTATATCATGTTCATCTTTTTTGTGATCTTTTTCTATTTGGGATACCTGGTAATGTATGCGGCTATCCAGTATTACTTCACCTACATCGTTGGTGATACCACTCTTATGTCTGTGGCTATGAGTATTATGACGATTGTTCCGATTCCAATATTCCTGTTGGCATCTGTATTGTGTGCAAAGGGTGTGAGAAAGAGCAGCCTGCTTAAAGTGGGAAGCCTTGTGGCAATGATTTCGCTGGTATTTATGTTCTTCATGAATGGTAAAGTATCGACTTTAGTATTTATCACAATCTGGTCCATCGGATTCGGATTAAGACAGAGTATTTTGTTTGCCACATTCCCGGATATCTTTGATTATACAGAATATCAGGTGGGAAGATCATTAGCAGGTACGCAGTATTCTATTGCAAGTTTTTGCTGTAAACTGGCATCTGCACTTTCATCAGCGGTAGTTTCAGGATTATTGGTCTGGGGCGCGTATGATGCGAAAGCTATGGATGCCATGCTGACGGCTGGTAAAACCGTTACTGATATTGCGACTACATATCCAGATACGGTGTTAGCAATTAAGATAGCATTTATCGGCGTTTCTATCGTCACTAATCTTCTGGCATTTGCAGTACTGGTTCCTTTCAAACTGGATAAGATCTATCCAAAAATCAGAGAGGAATTAGATGAGCGACGAGGATCAACAAAAGCAGAATAAACATTGGAAGCAGTAAATCAATTAAGCGAAAAAAGGAGAAAAAAGTAATGGAAGAATTAATCAAAGGATTTCATCAGACATGGGATGAATTCCCGGGAGCAGTACGTCTTATAGATAAAACAAATATGACGATTGCCTGTAACAAATTTGCAGAGGAAAATGGATTGGAAGCAGGGCAGATTTGTGCAAAAATCGGAGCGCCAGAGAATCATAAAGGGTGTTTGAAAGCAATGGCCATTAAAACAGGAACAGCACAGATCGACCGCCCTAACGATGGCAGGATCCGCGGATGGATTCCGGTAGAGGGATATCCGGATGTAGTTGTACATTTCTCGTTGGCTTTACCTGAAACAAATAAGTAGAAAGACCAACTGTACATTTTCATTAGAATAACGTAACGAAGTCAAAGGAGAATAATGATCATATGGTAAGTGGAAATGCATGGAAAGAACTGATGAGAATAAGAGGGTGTGATGTAGCAGATGGGGAAGTAAAGATACAGAAATCTGCCCCTCTCTACAAGACACCATTCAAGATGGGCGAGGTATCTGCGGAGATACTTGCGGCAAAAGCAGTAGCTGCCAATGATATCTGGGAATTAAAGACCGGAAAACGCCAAAACATTTTTGTGGAAGAGAAGTATGCGGCAGCAGTCTCACTTCAGGGAACAGGACAGACACAGGTGAAAAAGAATGGTGTATATGAACCTATTCCAGATGCACCGGACTTTGCCCATATGGTTTCTATTACTCAGCCCTGGGAGACAAAGGATGGAAAATACTTTTTGCCACATTTTAATCTGCCACATTTGAAAAAGCGTGTACTGGATGTACTGCAATGTGAGGACTCTGTAGAAGGTGTTTCTCAGGCCGTAAAACAATGGAATGCCAAAGATTTGGATAAGGCTGTTGCAGAGGCAAATGCCAGTGGGGGAATCGTATATACTCAGGAAGAATGGCTGAAACATCCCCATGGGAAATTATTGGCAGAAAAACCAGTAGTGGAGATCGTGAAGATCGGGGAAAGTGAACCGGAGGAGATACCGGCAGGTGGAAATCAGCCTTTAAGTGGAATCCATGTTTTAGATATGACCCGTATTCTTGCAGGTCCAACCTGTGGGCTGGGACTGACAGAACATGGTGCAGATGATCTTATGGTTACTGCTCCATCACTGCCACAGATAGACGCTTTTGTGAGAGATACCAGTCATGGAAAACGTAGCTGTTATCTGGATTATACAGATGAACGACAGGCGGAAATATTGAAAAATTTATTGCGGGATGCAGATATTTTTATCGAAGGATACAGACCGGGCAGCATGAAGAAGCATGGATTTGCGCCACAGGATGTGATGAAACTCCGCCCAGGGATCATTTGCGTAAGTGTGAATTGCTTCGGCGATGAGGGAGTGTACGGAGATCGTGCAGGCTGGGATCAGGTAGCGCAGGCAGTGACGGGCATGTGTGCAACGCAGGGACGGGCCAATGGTACCAATGTTCCAGCCCTGACTCCGGTATTTGTATGTGACTTTTTAACTGGACTATTGGGCTCTTATGGGGCAATGCTTGCACTTGCCAGAAGAGCAAAAGAAGGTGGAAGTTATCATGTGAAGGTTTCATTATGCAAGTCAGCGATGCTTTTGCAAAGGCAGGGACTGCGTGATGATTATGCCAATGCACCAGGGCGTTTAAAGGATGAAGAACTGGAAAAGTATGCAGTATATGATAATGGGACGATCTACGGAGATCTGAGAACATTGGGTCCGGTGGTATCCATGTCAGAGACAATGCCAAAATGGAATGGAACTACACCACAGCTGGGAAGTTCCGAACCAGTTTGGAAATAAGATACGAGGAGTGATTTGAAATGGATTATAAAGAAGTAATGGAAAATGCAAAAAAATGTATTGGCCCGTACTGTAAAGTGTGTCCGGTCTGTAATGGAGCAGCTTGTAAAAATAGTATTCCGGGACCGGGGGCAAAAGGAACTGGTGATGTAGCCATTCGCAATTATAAGAAGTGGCAGGAGATACGTGTGTGTATGGATACTCTTTGTGAGCAGAAAGATGTACAGACTGGAATGGAAATGTTCGGTAAAAGCTTTGCCTATCCCTTTTTCGCAGCTCCGGTTGGTTCTGTAAACCTTCATTATGGAAAAGAATATACGGACCAGGAGTACGATAGAATTGTAGTAGAAGGGTGTGCCAAAAGTGGTATTGCTGCTTTTGTAGGGGACGGTCCCCATCCGGATATGATGATCGGTGGTGTCAATGCAGTTCGCCAGGCAAATGGTATAGGAATCCCAACGGTCAAACCATGGGATATGCAGACCATAAGTGAAAAGATGAAATTGGTGAAGGAATGTGGGGCATTTGCAGTAGCTATGGATATTGATGCTGCGGGCTTACCATTTTTGCAAAATCAAAATCCACCAGCTGGAAGTAAGTCTGTGGAACAATTAAAAGAAATTGTGCAGATGACGGATCTCCCATTTATATTAAAAGGTATTATGACACCTAAAGCAGCATTAAAAGCTATAGATGCGGGAGTTGATGCCATTGTTGTCTCCAATCATGGAGGACGCGTGTTAGATCAATGCATGTCTACGGCAGAAGTACTTCCATCTATTGTAGAAGCAGTAGAGGGACGTATAAAGATATTTGTAGATGGAGGAATCCGCAGCGGAGTAGATATCTTTAAGGCATTGGCATTGGGTGCAGATGCAGTCATGCTTGCAAGACCTTTTGTGACAGCAGTATATGGAGGAGAAATAGAGGGAGTAGAATCCTTAGTTTCGAAACTGGGTAATGAATTAGTAGACACCATGAAAATGTGTGGTGCATATTCATTAAGAGATGTTAAGGGAGATATGGTACAATACCGATAGGTATTGTACCGGCCGAATGGCCATGGGTCGCCCACGCGACAGCATATGCACAAGGTGCATATGGTGCAATACCGATAGGTATTGTACCGGCCGAATGGCCATGGGTCGCCCACGCGACAGCATATGCACCTTGTGCATATGGTACAATAACGATCATGATTGGATAAAAATGCTAGACGGGGAGGAGAAAAGAGAAACATGGAAGCATTAGATAATATAAAAACAAGACGAAGTATACGAAGATATAAGGACGAACCAGTAGACCATGAACTGATCAGAAAAATCATGGATACAACTATTTATGCACCATCATGGAAGAACACCCAGATTGTACGTTATGCAATTATTGACTGTAAAGATACGATTGAAAAATTGGCAAATGAAGCGGTATTGGGATTTGTCCCTAATATAAAAACAATGACCCGTGCACGAACAATCGCGCTTCAGACCGTAGTGACTGGAATCTGTGGATATGAACGAGATGGCTCATTTTCCACGTCTAAGGGAACGGGATGGGAGATGTATGATGCCGGCATATCAGCTCAGACATTTTGTCTTGCAGCCCATGAATATGGAGTTGGAACGGTGATCATGGGTATGTTTGAAGAATCAAAGATCCGTGAAATAGTGGACATTCCAGAAGGGGAGTCTGTAACAGCTATTATCGGAATGGGGTACCCGGAGGAAGAGAGAAATGCTCCAAAGCACAAAGAGGTAGATGAAGTGTTGAGATTTTATGAATAACGACGACATGAGTTTATCGATACATGAGAGACAGAACAATGAGATAAGAAAAGTCAAGGAGACGAATAGGATGCATGAGATGAGACGAAAAGACAGACAACTTGAAGATGCGGAAATAGGCAAGATTTTAGAAAAGAACCAATATGGGATTTTATCAACCGTTGGACAAGATGGTATGCCATATGGAGTGCCATTAACCTATATTTATGATAAGGGTAATATTTATTTTCATTCTGCTCTGGAAGGTCACAAATTAGACAATATTGCATATAGCAAAAAAGCATCTTTTTGTGTGGTGGGATCAACAGAAATCTTGCCGGGGCAGTTTAGCACAAGATATGAAAGTGTGATTGCTTTTGGCGAGATACATGAATTAAAGGATGAGGAAAAAGAGACTGTCCTTCTGAAAGTGGTTGAGAGATATTCAGAAGAATATATTGAAAAAGGGATGAAATACATTAAGGGTGCAGAAGCAAAAGCTCGAGTGTTTTATCTGAAGGTAGATAAAATAACGGGAAAAGCCAGAAGATAAAAGAGGATCTCGCTGCAGCGGAGGTGAAATATATTGACAAACAAGTCTATTGGAATATAATTATTATCAAATGAAAGACAGAAAAGGTCGAGATAGCAGTGAAGCATGAAATAATGAATTGTGTTGCTATAAGTGAATGCCCATATAGGGAGTATGATATATGAATAATTTTCTTGAAAAAACAGATTCTTACGCAGAAAAAGGTGGACGAGCTGCAAAACAATTTCAGTTTTCTTGTATTCGTGCGGGTAATGCGGCAGTTCTTCGTAAGGATATGTCCACTAAAATATTCAGGAATAACCTGGAACAACTATTTTGTGGTGATTTGACCAGTGCAAATTATTCGTTGAATTTTGTATGGGCTCAGGCTTGGAATATAGCTGTTGAATCAGGAGTCCTTGAAAAGGCAGCAGATCAGTTATATAACGAAATTTGTTTTCGGGCGAAGCATGCAGTAACGGTGAAACAATTGGTGGATTTACATATAGAATTGCTGGTTCGTTACGCTGAAGCTGTATCAGAAGTAAAGAGAAGATGTGTATATTCACCAGAAATTGAACGATGTCATAAATATGTCGCAACTCATTTGTTTGAAGAAATAAATGTGCGGATCATAGCCGATACTCTAGGTGTCAGCACAAGTTATATTTCCCATAAGTTCAAAGAAGAAACAGGCCAGACAATTGTATCGTTTATTCAAATGTCAAAAATTGAAGCGGCAAAATTGATGTTGGAAAATATAGAGTTGTCTGTTAATGATGTTATGTCACGATTGGGGTATATATCGCAAAGTCACTTTTCGCAGGTATTCAAAAAAAATACGGGTCTTACTCCAGGAAAATACAGGCTTGCTATAAAAAGGCAGAGTCAGGCACAAAAAAAAGACATCTGCAGTTATTGCCCAGAACACGGATGAAGGTGCTGAAAAAACGGAGTGGTATGTAAGTGCCTTGGAGTACGGCGAAAGAAAAGGATTGGAGCAGCTAAGTTATGACCTTTCCTGTATTCGACGTGGAAAAACTTCGGATTTGAAGGAAAGGATGGAATCGCCGGATTATCAGGCAGAAATGCAGAAATTGTTCGCAGGCAAGGTAAGATATGCTGTGGAAGCTTTTATTTGTTGCTGGACGCAGGCAGTGCATGTGGCTATTGAAAGTGGTATGGACATCAGATTCAGCGCAGCGTTGCTGCAAAACTATATGGCGCGTCTATACGAAAGCGAAACTGTTAATGAAACGTTAGATTTAAATAGCCAGTATCTGCTTGAACTGGCAAGTAATATAGCAAAACTGTAAGTTGAGATAAGAGAAAACTGTTTCCATTTTCGAAGCAGTTTTTTTGTGCAAAAAAGTGCCCATTTCTGTTTGAAAATAAAGAGAAATAGGCACTTTTATGTTTGTATTATATAGAAATAATGCGTTAATAATTGGTATATTAATAAAAAGCCAGTAAACAAAAAGAAAATAATCATATTTACAGGCAACTATAGGAGGTGTTCATATGGGAAAACTGGATGGAAAAATTTGTATCATTACAGGATGTGCAAGTGGACTTGGTAAACAGGAAGCAATACGTTTTGCAACGGAAGGAGCTAAGCTTGCAATTTGTAGTCGTACAGTATCAAAATTGGAAGAAACAAAAAGATTATGTGAAGAAAAGGGGGCAGAAGTATTAGCAATGGCCTGTGATGTTACAGATCCGGATGCAAGAGAAAGATTTATTACGGCGGTTGTGGAAAAGTATGGAACAATTGATGTATTGGTAAACAATGCACATACGACGACAATTCTTAAACCAATGATGGAAAAGACACTAGATGAATTAGAGTTAGAAACGAAGTGCTGTATTTATGCGTACTTTCATTTTATGCAGCTTTGTTTTCCATATATGAAAGATAAGCCAGGGTATGGAGCATCAATTATTAATTTTGCTTCAAAAGCGGCAAGAGAAGGAACACCTGGGCATTCTGTATATGCTACTGTGAAAGCAGCAGTTGGCGGATTGACAAGAACAGCAGCAAGAGAATGGGGCATTCATAATATTCGGGTTAATGAGCTTATGCCTAATGGATTTACAGATAATTGTAAAACGGGGTTACTAGAGCAGCCAAAAGAAATCCAGGAATGGGCAACTCATTCTTTTAAGGATAACCCATTTGGTCGTCCGGGGGATCCATATGATGATGTTGCACCAGTCGTTGTATTTTTGGCTTCTGATGAGAGTCATTGGATGACAGGGCAGAATCTTCATGCTGATGGAGGCGTTTGGATCACAGATTAATAATAGGAGGAATCTATTATGGCAATGAAAACAGATAAATTAATCCCACATACGATTTCAGATATGGGAGCAATCGATGAAGATAGCGGACTCCGCCAATTCAGAGGAATGATAACACCATGGGAGAGCATCAAATCATTTCGGGAAACCGTACATTTCCTTTGGCGGCATAGTGCGATCATGGGTGTTGCATATATGGATGCACTTAAAATAGTAGAGTCCGATTATGAGAAAAGACAGACAACAATGTCAAATAACTGGGCACAGGCAATGCGATATATGTGGTCCAAAGAAGATCCCATGGGGGTAGTAAAAGGGTTTGAGGACAGGCAGGATATACCGCCGTTTATGAAAGAAAGTCTCTACCGTTCTGCCTGCTATTGTGATATTGGAGATGAATTTACCGGTATGCCGGGATACATATGGTATGCATCAAATGATCGAATTGAAAAAGAAGTACATCAGTGTCCAATTGATATTATTGGACCGGACGCATGCGATCTGTCAAATGGCGGCGGACAATATTTCTGTTATGGCTGTTCAGGTGTTGGTCAATCAGGAAATGGAGACGAAGGTATGTCGTGTTACCTGACGCAGCGGAAAGGCTGTGGTGATCCATATTGCCATGTGCTACATGAACGGGCAAGTAAATACGGTCCTAATAAGAATGCAGATGGACATGATTGGGAAATGTGGGGCCCCGGCGGATCGATGCCGAGGGAAAAAGATCAGCATCCCCATAAAGAAGAATGCGAATGGATGCACACAGGAGAATTTGTTTCTGCACTGGGAGCCCGTTGGACAGCAGGAGAAATGTATAAACAAGCATGTCAGGCACCGCTTTCCTATGCTGCCCATGCAGCAGGTGCAATTCGTACATTAACTAAACAGGAAGATGTGGAAAAAAGTAAAAATATAGTGAACGTAATGTTTGAAACAGCGGGTAAGTGTCAGTTTGCGGAGTATAATACACGAAAAGCTGCAAGAGAGTGGCTGGGTGTTCCGGCAGAAGTTAATGATGGGCGTGTCCTTGGCGCATACATCAGTATGATCCAGCAGGCAAAGTCGGTACCGTGGATGTTTATCGAATTTTCAGAAGAGCGTACTGTGATAGAGGTCGATGCCTTTTTGCAAAATTATTATGGACAATATCCAGAGTTTACAGATGCATATTTGGCATACTTTAACGCAATCGCAAAAACTTTGGTAGATGCACAGTGGATAGTGAAACTTGGAGAGGATGCACCGGAAGGAAAAATACGTTATGTCATAGAAAAAGGACTGTATGGCTTCCGTCGCCAAAAACCTGGTTATACCTATGGTGATTGAGAAAAAAACTAGGAGGACTGTATATGTTAGTGAGCACTGATTCAAGTGTAAGACAACAGCACAATTCTGTACGCAGCAATGTTGGCTGGTATGACTTTACACATCGTCTTGTAGAAGTAAAAGGACCGGATGCACTGGCTTTACTTGAAAAAGTCTGTGTTGCACCCATCCATAAAGCGTCTGTTGGCGGAAGCAAATATACAACGATGCTTAATCAGGAAGGCCTGATCATAGATGACACCATAGTCACACATATGGGGGAAAATTTGTATTGGGTTTCGGGATTATATGTTAGAGATCAAATTAGTTGGTTCGCAGCAAATAAAGGTAACTTAAATGTTGAATTTCGTGATATTACCGCTGAATGGAAGATGTATTCTGTGCAGGGGCCCAATGCATTGTCTCTTGTAAATTTAGTTGTGGATGTTCCGGTTGCTGGATTACGTTTTTTCCATATGATAGATAATGCCATGGATAATGTTCCTGTTAAGGTTGCCAGAGCTGGGTATACGGGAGAAAAGTGCGGATATGAAATTTATATTGCTGCAGATAAAGAAGAGCTTCTTGTAGAAAAGCTTAAATCAGCAGGTGAAGATATGGGAGCATGTCATGTTACTGAATTAGATGTTATGGTCATGACTCTTGCCGCTGAAGCAGGATTTGTGTTAATGATGGATATATACAAGGCAAGTCCATATGAAGTAGGGTTTGAAAAGACCATTGACTGGGAAAAAGATTTTATAGGAAAGGAAGCTGTTGCTAAGGTAAGAGAAGAAGGAGCAAAACGCAAATTACTTAGTTTCACAGTAGCTGATGATGAGGCATTGATCTATGGAGGACCATTGACGAAAGGAAATCCACTCTTGAAAGAGGGAGAAGTAGTCGGAAGAGCAACAAAATATACGTATGGTTTTACCTGTAATAAGAATATTGGCTATGCAATGGTTGATATGGACAAAGCAGCAGTGGGTGACATCGTTACGATTAATGGATATGAAGCAATTCTCACGGAACGCGGTTTCATTTGATTGATTTTGTCATAGCCATGACGGCAGTTTGAGTATGGGGCAAATCCCCTATATGGTATCCTGTTTACTATGATTTTTTACGAGACAATCCGCTATATTGCCTAAAACAGATATAACTCTCCCCATATCTTCATTAGTATGACTGGAGAATGCATGAAATGGACCTTGAATCAGGACGGATAGCAATATGTCCTGTTCAAGGTTATTTTTTGTTCTGGAAATTGTTCGTAGAAATGAACAATATTTACTCCCCTTATCGCATGATGAAGTGGTACAGGGGAAAGCAACAATTGTTCAGAAGATGAATGGTGAATATGAAAATAAGTTCCCACAGGCAAGAGCGTTATACATGTATATGTATGCTCATCCGGGGAAAAAACTGAATTTTATGGGAAACGAAATAGGGCAGCTTCGTGAATGGGATGAAAAATGCAATGAAAAACGATTTGGTGGTAATACTCATTATAATTCCAAGATATATACAGCAAAGAAAGGCAAAATCAAAAATGAGATAGGAGCATTTTCGGCAGAGGTGAACTATATTGACAAACAAGTCTATTGGAATATAATTATTATCAAACGAAAGTCAAAATTTCCCCAGGGATGACAGAAGGATGAGAAAAAATGTATTCTAACGAAATAAAACAAGAGATAGAATCCAAGACCGCTGATTTTATAAAGACCTATGATGAAAAAGCAAAGACCCTGGTGGGAAAATTGTGGAGAACTCCGATCATTGGATATGCAGATGTGGATCATCCCTATATTCAGCAATTACCAGAGATCGTGCGTAAGACACATCAGATGCCCAAAGAAATCATGGAAGATGCAGCAGTAGTATTGTGCTGTTTTGTACCATTTACAAAGGCAGTGGCGCAGAGTAACCGAAGCACGGATAATCTTGCTTCTCCAGAGTGGGCACAGGGTTATGAATATACAAATGCTATGCTTTCCAAGTTGAATGAAAGAATCATATCCATACTGGAAGCACATGGATATCAAGGGATAGTGGCACCGGAATCGAAAGTTTTCGATAATAAAATATTGAAGAGTAACTGGTCACACAGACATTTTGCTTATGCCAGCGGAATAGGCACTTTTGGCCTTAACAATATGCTGATCACAGAGGCCGGGTGCAGCGGTCGTCTTACAACGATAGTGACTAATCTGAATGTGGAAACGGGAAAACCCATGGAGAAAGAGCTATGTCTTTATAAGCAAAATGGTACCTGCGGAGTATGTGTGAAACATTGCCCTGCAGGAGCACTTACTTTTGAAGGATATGATCGCACCAAATGTTATGGTCAGTGTTGGGAAAATGCCAAAGTACATACTCAGTTTGGAAGTTCATACCTGAATAGTGAGGGCAGCACCAATGCAGTAGGCAGTGAGGTATGTGGAAAATGTGTTACATATGCACCGTGTACCTATAGAGAAATTTGAAAAGAAAAAGAGTGAAAAAATAATACGCATTTTTTAAATTATTTGAAATAAATTGTCAAACGATGTATAATGAACTTCTACAGTATGTTGCTATCTGCAACATTTTTTTTGGAAAAAAGTGTCCAGTGAATGGACAACGAAATGATATAAAGGGTGGGGGAAAAATGAGTTTATTTTATATTGATGAAGCAGACGAACTAAATGAATTGGTACAGCGCATGTCAAAAAGACAGTATGAACAGTCGCCTGGATTGTACGATGGGATGCCGGAGCGCGCTAAAAAATTCATGAAACGGGATTTCTTTTATGGTATTTCCTATTTGAAATCTGCGTTAGATTTGAAAGAAGAGAGGATTTTTGTATCTTATGTGGAGTGGACATATCAGTATTTAAGTTACCTTATGACATATGTATCAAAAGAAAACATGACGCAGCAGTGTCGTGACTTTTATAAAGCAATGGATGATTGCATTAAACCGGAGGTATCCAGAGAAGAGTATCAATTGGTGTCTGCATATATCAAAAAGGGGATTGAGGCCATTGATCGCCTTTCAAAAGCGAATTTTTCGGCAGCAGGGGATCAGGATCAAAAAGAAAAATATGACCAGAGTATCGAGGAATACATTTCTATTATTCTAAAAAAAGACTCCAGGACAGCCATGCAGTATTTTTTGAATCTCTATAATAATGGGATGAAGATTGATGAGATATATCTGGAAATCGCACAAAAGATCATGCTGCAGATTGGAGAACTCTGGTTTGAGAATAAGATCAGTGTGGCACAGGAACATTATTGTACCGCATTGACACAGACAGCACTTTCACAGTTATATGCGGTTATATTTGCAACACCAAGCAATGGTCATACGATGATCGGCTGTTGTATCGGCGGTGAACTTCATGAGATCGGTATGCGCATGATTACGGATTTGTTTACTTATGAAGGTTGGAATAGTATGTTTTTAGGAGCAGGAGTGCCGGAAGAGGCACTTTTATCAGCAGTGGAAGAACAAAAGCCGGAGCTTGTGGCCTTATCAGTCACGATGCCGCAGCATCTGATGCTGTGTCAGAATATGGTGAAAAAACTTCATGCCATGTATCCGGAGATCAAGATTGCAGTTGGCGGCAGAGCGTTTCGTGATGTACCGGATGCTTGGAAGTCATGGGGAGCCAATGTATATACAAGGGATGCGAGGGGATTGATCCAATGGACGAAAGAGAATATCCTGTAAATAAAGATAAAGATGAAGATGTACAGTTCTATCTGGAAGAAATGCAGAGAATGAACAATCAGATGATCGATATGCAAAGGGAGCTAAACCGTGCATTAAGAGAGTCGAAAAAGATGCAGGAAGAACTGAAGAAAAATGCAGAACTTAAAATTGCATTGGAAGCATCTGAAAGAGCAGGTAAAGCAAAGATGGACTTTATGTCCCGTATGAGCCATGATATGCGAACCCCTATGAATGTTATTATGGGACTGACAGCTGCTACAGTAGATGAAGCGGATGATCCGAAATCGGTCCGAGAAAATATGGCTAATATTCGTGCTGCCAGTGACTTTATGCTGGGACTTATTAATGATATTTTGGATATGGGAAAGATAGAAAAAGATGCAGTCGTATTAAATTACGGACCTTATAGTTATCGGGAATTTGCGTTGGAGATGCGAACTATGTTTCAGGGCCAGTGTGATGCGAAGAATATTACATTGTATGCAAAAGAAGCAGATACGAACCCTGTTGTTATGGCAGACAAGATTCGTCTCAAACAGATATTTTTTAATATTGTCTCTAATTCTATCAAATATACACAGCCGGGCGGGAGTATCGAAGTAGGTGCTTATCATGTAAAGAAAAATGAAGCAGATAATACGATATCAGCAGAATATCGAATCACAGATACAGGGATAGGCATGTCAGAAGAGTTTCAGAAGCATCTATTTGAGCCATTTGTTCAGGAAGATAATTCTTTCAGTTCTCAATTACAGGGAAGTGGTCTCGGATTGAGCATTACAAAACGATTGGTAGAACAAATGGGTGGATCGATTTATGTGAAGAGTGAAAAAGGGAAGGGAACGACAATTGGTGTAACCTTAACGTTTGAATTGGCTCGTCAACAAGAGTCACGAAGTCAGATCAAAGCAAAAAAGGACGTCTATGATATATTACATGGAAAATCGATATTATTGGTTGAAGATCATCCGTTAAATGCACAGATAGCCCGCAGACTTTTGGAAAAACAGCAGATGCATGTGATAAGTGCCGAGAATGGGAGGGCTGCTTTAGAATTATTTCAATCATCTCCCGTGGGAAGTTTCAATGCTGTTCTTATGGATATCCGTATGCCAGAGATGTCTGGACTGGAAGCAGCGAAAGCTATTCGTACACTGAACAGGGCAGATGCAAAGAAAATACCTATTATTGCCATGTCAGCAAATGCGTATACGGAAGATGTACAGCAGAGTATAGAGGCCGGGATGAATGACCATCTGGCAAAACCGGTGAATTCTGAGATACTGTATGAGACATTAAGCAGATATCTGTTGTTTTGAAAATACGGTAGTTGACATTACAATATAATAGTCATAAGATAATTATAAAAATAGTGAAAAAATGGATTTTAGATGGTTGTATATGGGAAAGGGAAAAAAATGAAAAAAATAAAACTGGGCAGTACAGCATGTGAGGTACCTTCTATTATCGTAGGCTGTATGCGTTTGAGTGAGATGAGCACTCAGGAAATGAATCATTATATCCATTCTGCCATGGAACTTGATGCAAATTTTTTTGACCATGCAGATATATATGGAGATGGAAAAAGTGAAGAATTATTTGGAGAAGCAATAAAAAATGATACATCCATTCGCAGGGAAGACATGATCATACAGACAAAATGTGGAATCCGAAGTGGATATTATGATTCGTCTGCAGAGCATATCTTAGAGTCTGTGGATATGAGTTTAAAACGTTTGAATATGGATTATTTGGATATTCTCCTGCTGCATCGTCCGGATGCCCTTGTGGAACCGGAAGAAGTTGCCGAAGCATTTGATAAGCTCATGGCAAGTGGAAAGGTGCGTTATTTTGGGGTATCCAATCATAAACCCATGCAGATGGAACTGCTGAAGAAATGCGTAAAGCAGAATTTGATCGTGAATCAGCTTCAGTTTTCTATTCCGGTATCCAATATTATCGCAAATGGATTGGAAGTCAATATGGAAACCCCAGGTTCGGTAGATCATGATGGCAGTGTGCTGGATTATTGCAGACTGCATGATATTACTATTCAGGCGTGGTCACCATTTCAGATGCCGGGATGGAAGGGACCATTTCTTAAAAATGATGCCTATGCAGAGCTGAACCAAGAGATAAGCCTTCTTGGGGAAAAATATGGTGTCAGTGATACCATGATCGCTACGGCCTGGATCCTGCGTCATCCAGCTCATATACAGATGATTGCCGGAACTACTAAAGAATCCAGATTAAAAGAAATTATAGAGGCGGGCAAGATAGAATTGACACGTGAAGAGTGGTACAAACTATATCTGGCCGCTGGACATCCATTACCATAAAAGATAAACACCCCTGCTAAATGGCAGGGGTGTTTATCTTTTTCGGAAAGTTGAGATCGTTTTCTGTAAGGATTTTTCCGTACAGGACAGTCATTTTATCCGGCGAGATAAGAGCCTGCATTGCAAATCCGATATCAAGAATCTATTCATCAAACAAATGCATTTGACAAAAAGAACCAGGGATGAAAAACTTCATTCACACTGGGAAAATTTTCGAGCAAAAATGGTGGTAATGATGGCGAAAGGGCGTGTTGATTTTTAGTATAAAATGGAGTAAGATTAAGATTAAAATCAGAGCGTAAATAAGTGACAGCCTCCTTCTTTTGGGATGTGATATTTTCGGCAATAGTTTACACCAAGAGTGTAAATATTGGGGACGGACGCTGGCAAAGTTTTGGTGCGATGTGGACTGGGAGAGGGAGACCGCAATGGGAGAGGGACATAGTGAAAGTCATGAGATAAAACAAGGGTTGGTCATGAATAAAGATATGCTTGATAAGCAAAGCCTTCAGTTGGATATCAATGAAGAACGGGAACGCAGTTTTATGCTCAGTAGTTTGCTGAACGGACTGCCTGGTGGTGTTGCAATCTTCAAATTTGGAGAAAAAATGGAATGTCAGTATTATAGTGATGGCTTCGCAAAAATATCAGACAGGACCAGAGAGGAAATAGATGAACTCCTGCAGCAGGAAAGACTGTTGGAAGAAGTGATAGCACCTTCTGATATGGACAGATTTCTGGATAAGATAGAATCTAGTGTAGCTGTTGGAGCACCGATCAACATGACCTATCGCTATATTATTAAAAATAAAGGAATTGGCTGGCTGCATGTATCCGCTTCAAAACTACGTGAAGAGGATGGGTATCCGGTCTATTATTGTATTTTCACAAATCCCACAGATGAAACAGCATTGTATCAAAGTATTGTAGAAGATTCTGCTATCGGTGTATTTGTTGCAGAACGAAAAACCAAACGCATTTTATATATGAATGAACGGATTGGACAATTGTTTGGTGTTCCACAGGAAAGAATGAAGCAGCGTATCAATAATTTTGAACGTCTCTCCAAAGAATATGAGCAGTTATCGAATGAAGAAGTAATGTCACTGAAAGAAGATGGATATAAGGAGTTTCATGTTGTATGGGGAGAAAAACTGCATCTGGGAATCAATGCAAAAGCGATAAACTGGAATGGAATGGATGCATATATTCTATACTTTACAGATGAAACCGGGGAATATGAACATCAGAGGCAGCTGCAAAGATTGATTGATGAAGTACCAGGCGGTATTGGAATATACGAACTTCGTGCTGGCAAAGTTTCTCTTCTTTATCTTAATGATGCTTACTACAGACATCTTGGTTGGAATCGTGAGAGCAGAAAACAGTATATGGGTACAAATGCTATGGAGGCTGTTCACCCGGATGACAGAGAAAAGTTTGATGCTGCAGCGAAAAAAATAGTGGATGGAGCAGACCACGTGGATGTACTCCATCGTGTCTGCAACAAAGATGGTATGTGGATATGGCTAAAATATTCAGCTGCAGTTGTAGAACGGAAAGGTGATCTGATCCGATTATATGTGTCATTTTCAGACTGCAATGAAATGATGCTGACCCAGCAGAAAATGATGAAAGCACAAATGGAACTGCAGGCAAATCGTGCTATGTTGGATGCAGCCTTATCTAGTGCACAGGTTATGACCTGGAAATATGATATTGAGAAAAAAATCATAACAGATTCAGGAACTTTTGGGGCAGTTTTCGGAATGCCAAAAGTAATTCTTAATGTGCCGGATGCTTTTATAGAACTTGGGATGGTCCATACACAGAGTATCGATGATTTTAGATGGCTGTATGCCCATGCCGGTGATGGGAAAATCATTCAAAAAGATATTTGCCTGAAGTCAAAGGAAAAAAATACATTTATATGGGAGCGAATTATCTTTTCACCTGTATTCGACAGTGTGGGTGAGTGTATTGAGGCAGTTGGAACCTCAGTTGACATTACGGAACAAAAGGAGCGGGAACAGCATTATGAAGAGCAGCTTCGCCTGAAGAAGCTGGCTTCACAGGGAACGCTGGCTACGGCAACATATAATCTGACTAAAAATATAGTGACAGAATATGACAGCTCAAGGCCTGAACTATTGAAAATCATGCAGGATACCACAGTTGACGAGATGCTGGAAAATATCCGCAAAAATACGATCACCGACGAAGAGAAAAAGTTTGCATCCGCCTATGATACGAATACTCTGATAAAAATATTTGCTGATGGCATCTCGCACGTTGAAATACCTCATCATTTAAATACAAGTTCGAACTGGGTTAAGAGTACCTTTGATATTATCCAGAATCCGTATTCTGGAGATATTGAAGCAATCGCAAATTTGTGGGATATTTCAGATACAGTAAGAGCAGAATTGGTTGTTAATCGCCTGTTGTCTGTGGATTATGAGTCTATTATGACATTTGATGTTAAGACTGGGCAGGCACGCAGCTTCCGGAAAGGCAGAGCCAATGATGTGAGGCAGGAAATGTTTTCTATGCTGAATGCGAAAGAGAGTACGGATAAAGGCGTGACCAATTTTTATACGAAATACGCGATCCCGGAGGATAGAGAACGGGCATGCAGAGAAAATAGTCCTGAAACTGTCATTCAGGCACTGGAAAATACATCCGTGTATATCAGCCTGTTTTCGCTTCAGACTGGAGACAAGGTGGCTCACAAACGTGTCATGTATGCATATCTGGATGAAAGCAAAGATACGATTCTTTGTGCAGTCCAAGATGTGACAAATACCTATGAGGCGGAGGAAAAGCAGCGAAAAGATTTGGAACGGGCACTGGAAGTGGCGGAAGGAGCGAATAGGTCTAAGCGGGATTTTCTTTCCCGGATGAGCCATGATATGAGGACACCTATGAATGGCATTATCGGTGTTGCTCAATTGTCGGCGCAGATGCAGGATGCAGGAGCACTTCGGGAGAATATGGATAAGATCAAGGAATCAGGAGAGTACTTACTCAGTCTGATCAATGATACCCTTGATTTTCAAAGAATAGAAAGCGGCAATCTGTCTCTGAATATTCAAGTTGTCCATACAATGCCTATTTTTCAAAATATAATAGATATTATTAAGCCGGCAGCAGAAGAAAAGGGAGTTGAATTTAAGGTTCTCAACCGCAATGCGGACATGGACTGGTATATCCGCATCGATCCAGTCCGCATCAAACAGATTTTCATTAATCTTCTGTCGAATGCGGTCAAGTTCACCAACAGTGGTGGAATTGTATGCATGGAAGTACAGAATCTTTCGCGGGATAACATGATTTCCCATAACTGTATCAAGATATCGGATACGGGGATCGGTATGAGTGAAGAGTTTTTGAAAAATGAGTTATACAAGCCATTTTCTCAGGAACGAAGCAAAGTTACATCCCAATATGCAGGATCAGGCCTGGGTCTGTCTATCGTGCACAGTCTTGTGGAAATGATGGGCGGACAGATGGAAGTAGAAAGTCAGCGGGGAGTTGGCACAACATTTACTCTTTATTTGAACTTTGAACGTGTGGGTAAAGAAGAAGTCCAAAAGATAGAAAATGAAGCGAAGAGCAAGGCTTTTGTTTTGAATGAGGAACTTATGAACAAGAAAATCCTCCTTGTGGAAGATCACCCTTTGAATGCACAGATTGCAGCAAAACTGCTTAATAAGGCTGGGTGTGAGATGACATGGGTGGATAACGGAGAAAAGGGAGTTCAGGCATTTGCCGATTCGGATATAGGATCTTACGATGCTGTGCTTATGGACATCAGAATGCCAGTCACGGATGGATTGAAAGCGACCAGCATGATTCGTGCACTGGAACGAAAAGATGCAAAGACGATCCCTATCATTGCTATGACGGCAAATGCCTTTGACGAAGATGTGAAAAAGTCAGTCTTGGCAGGGATGAATGCACATTTATCAAAGCCAATTCGTCCGGAACTTCTTTATGAGACACTGGTTGATTGTATCCTCGATGCTAATGAAAGATAAAATGCATGTATGGGCAGGAATGAAAAAGAACAGGGAGCAAAAATGGATCATTCAGATATATTAGGAAGAATCGTGGAGTGCACGATCGACAGACCATTGGGAAGTATCCATCCAGAACATCCGGATATCTATTATTCCGTTAATTATGGATATGTGGATGGAATATATGGTGGAGATGGTGAGGAACAGGACGTTTATATATTAAGAGTAGATAAGGCCATAAAATCATATAAAGGAAAAGTCATTGCAATATATCATAGACTAAATGATAATGAAGACAAATGGATCGTGTCGTCTGGGACGGAAGAAATCTCAGATGAGGAGATATTAAATGCGATAGAATTTCAGGAAAAATATTTTGAAGGCCAGTTGATCCGATGAATCAAAGAAAAATAAGATGATTGCGGTGTTATTTTACACCCGGAAAGCACAGGGGTTTAGATAAATGGGAATGAATCAGACGCCCGCATCGGAGCGGGTACACATTAGTTTTTTTGGAAAACGAAATGCGGGAAAATCCAGTGTGATCAATGCAGTTACAGGGCAGGATCTGGCTATCGTATCGGATGTGAGGGGAACTACCACAGATCCTGTATATAAAGCTATGGAATTACTTCCTATGGGTCCGGTCATGCTGGTGGATACTCCTGGAATCGACGATGAAGGGGAATTGGGAGCACTGAGAGTGAAGAAAAGTTATCAGGTGTTGAATAAAACAGATGTTGCCCTGCTGGTAGTAGATGGAACGGCAGGCCGGACACAGGAGGATGAAAAACTGATAGAACGTTTTCAGCACAAAGGGATTCCATACCTGGTGATCTATAACAAGATGGATCTGGCAGAAAGTAAAGTCACGCAGGATCCTCATGGAATCTGGGTCAGCGCAAAAGATGGCAGTAATATTCATGAATTGAAAGAACGCATCGCCCGCCTTAGTGTAAAAGAAGAATCTAAGCTTCGTATCGTGGGCGATATTATAGGACCGTCGGACTTTGTAGTGTTGGTGGTGCCTATTGATAAAGCTGCTCCTAAAGGAAGACTTATTCTGCCGCAGCAGCAGACGATACGAGATATTCTGGAATCAGATGCCACGGCGATCGTGGTCAAAGAATACGAACTTCGTGAGACGTTGGAAAACCTTGGAAAGAAACCCAAACTGGTTATTACAGATAGTCAGGTTTTTGCAAAAGTATCTGCAGATACGCCAAGAGATATCTGGCTCACATCATTTTCCATTTTGTTTGCCCGTTATAAAGGAAATCTTGAAGAGGCGGTAAAAGGTGTAAAGGCTATCGAACAGCTGGAAGATGGGGATCGGATATTGATGGGAGAAGGATGTACACATCACAGGCAGTGTGATGATATTGGCACTGTAAAGATTCCCCGTTGGATCACCCAACATACCGGAAAACACCTGGAATTTGATTTTACTTCAGGAACAGGATATCCGGACGATCTGTCTCCTTATAAGATGATCGTACATTGCGGCGGCTGCATGTTGAACGAAAGGGAAATGAAATACCGGATACAATGTGCCCAAGATCAGGAAATTCCAATCACTAATTATGGGATACTCATTGCCTATATGCAGGGAATACTGAAACGGAGTGTAGAACCATTTCCGTATCTGGCTATGATCCTGGAGGATGAGTAGAAAGGGATGGGAAGCAAAATGGACAGCAGGACAATCATGACAGAAACGTATAAGGCCGTGGAGAACTTTGATCTTGGAGGTTCCCGGGTAAATATGGAATTGATTTATGCCATGACAGAAGTAAAAAAGGCGTGTGCCATGACTCATCTTCAGCTAAAGGTGATGGAAGCTGAGAAGGCAGAGGCGATCATACAGGCTTGTGACCAGATACTGGAAGGCGATTGTGAAGACCTTTTTGTCACGCAGGCTCTGCAGGGTGGAGCTGGAACTTCTACTAATATGAATGTGAATGAGGCTATCGTACTGGTAGCAGCAGAAAATGGAAAAAAAGTACATCCTTTAGATGATGTAAATCGTGATCAGTCTACCAACGATGTTTATCCAACGGCACTTCGTATTGCTTGTGTGAGACTGGTAAGAAAGTTAAGTGAGGCTTGTGCCCAATTACAGGAGAGTCTCCAGCAAAAAGAAAATGAATACAAGGACATTCGAAAACTGGGAAGGACTCAGTTGATGGATGCTATGCCGATCACTCTTGGACAAGAATTTGGAGCATATGCCCAGAGCATAGCCAGAGATCGCTGGCGTATCTATAAAGTAGAGGAGCGGCTGCGTCAGATCAGTCTTGGCGGGACGGCAGTAGGAACAGGAAGCAGCGCCAATCGAAGATACACGTATAAAGTCATCGAGGTATTACGTGAATTAACAGGCATCGGACTGGCACGGGCAGAATATCCCATGGATTTAACTCAGAATCAGGATATCTTTGTAGAAGTCTCCGGGCTCTTAAAAGCGTTAGCGGTCAATCTGATGAAGCTGTCTTCTGATCTGCGATTGATGAATTCGGGTCCAGCAGGCGGTTTAGGTGAAATACATCTTCAGAAACTTCAGAGAGGAAGTACTATTATGCCTGGAAAAGTGAATCCGGTGATACCTGAAATGGTCACACAGGTCAGTATCCGTGTTATGGCAAATGATTCGGCCATAACAATTTGTGCAGCAAATGGAAATCTGGAGTTAAATCCATTTTTACCGCTGATCGCAGACAGTCTGTTAGAAAGTCTTCAGATTCTTACACGCGCTGTACATCTTATGCGGGAGCGATGTATAGAAACACTTCAAGCGGACGAAGTCAGATGCCAGGAGCACTTGGAACGTTCCATGACATTGATCAATGCACTGGTTCCTGTCATAGGGTACGATGAGGCAGAAAAAATTTATGAAAAATGCGAGGGAAATACAGCAAAGATTGCGATATATCTGGAAGAATCCGGTCAATTTCAGCCGGGAGAAATTGAAAAATTGATCAACTACCAAAAAGAAAGCACATATAGCTAGCCATGCTTCAAAACTATAAGAAAGCATTACCTTTAAGTATTTGTTTTTTGTATCATTTGGTGCTAGTCTTACAATATGATAACAGATAAATAAAAATAAATGGAGAGGTAATAACAATGGAAAAAATCATACAGACCGCAGGAAAAGATGCACTAGGAAAATTCGCACCGGAATTTGCACATTTCAATGATGATGTATTATTTGGAGAAAACTGGAACAATCAGGATATTGATGTGAAAACAAGAAGTATGATAACCGTAGTTGCATTGATGGCATCGGGTATTACAGATTCATCACTTAAATATCATTTGATGAATGCCAAAAATCATGGAGTAAGTCAAAAAGAAATCGCAGCAGTCATCACACATGTGGCATTTTATGCAGGATGGCCAAAAGGATGGGCTGTGTTCAATATGGCAAAGGAAATCTGGGAAGTGGATGAGGCAGCAGACAATGCAGCCGATGCAAAGGCAAAACATGAAGCTTCTATGATGTTTCCAATCGGTGCACCTAACGATGCATTTGCAAAATTTTTTGTTGGT
Source organism: Clostridia bacterium (assembly GCA_009929525.1). Lineage (GTDB taxonomy): Bacteria > Bacillota > Clostridia > Lachnospirales > Lachnospiraceae > Oliverpabstia. The sequence continues at coordinate 29,499 of SAAH01000047.1, forward strand.
CAGAGTTATTTGGCACCGGTATCATCAAGCCAGGTGGGTATTTTTAATGTTACATTTGAACCTGCATGTCGTAATAACTGGCATATTCATCATGCAAAAAGCGGAGGCGGACAGATATTGGTCTGTGTTGCAGGACGTGGATATTATCAGGAATGGGGTAAAGAAGCGATAGAAATGAAACCGGGCGATTGTATCAACATACCGGCTGAGGTTAAACACTGGCATGGCGCAGCGCAAGACAGTTGGTTCTCACATTTGGCAATTGAAGTGCCGGGAGAAGATGGAAGCAATGAATGGCTTGAAGCAGTGGCTGAAGAAGAATATAAAAAATTGAAATAAAGAAAATAAGAATTACATAAAGAGCAGGGATTGTTTTCAATAAAAATGAAAATAGTTCCTGCTTTTTATAATGGGAGATTATGGAGAATAATAAATAAAAAAAAGAGTTGACAAAGAATGAACCTAATGATAATATATACAAGTTGTCATTTGGAAAACAGTTGCAAATGCAAAACATAAACTTGCACTTCGTGCAACAGAAATTCATTTTAGAAAACAAGTAAAAAGATAAATAAAAAATGAAAAAAATGTTGACAAAGAACAACACATATGATATTCTATCATAGTTGCGTCTGACGCAGCCGAGTAAGAACAAAGAAAGCTTTTGAAAAAAAGTTAAAAAAGTTCTTGACAAGCCGGAGACGGCGTGATAAAATATCAAAGCTGTCAAACGACAGCGACG
>SAAH01000315.1 GCA_009929525.1 Clostridia bacterium
TAGACGTACTGTGAGGTATCGACAGCAGCTTCCTTTGTTCCCTGGGAATAGAGAGGAAGGGTCATCGAAATTGCGAGCAAGACGGTTAGAATCAGTACCATTTGTTTTTTCATGGTTCACTCCTTTTATTCAATTCTATTCTCATACTACCCCCATATTCCCTATACGTCAAACTTTTTCTAGGTATTTTATAGGTAGTTATTATTAAAATCCCTATCATACCACCTAGGAAGACACTCATTGCAAATGGAGGATCCTTATAGTTGTTGGTTAATTTTGACCTATCCATCTGGATGGCGGCATAACTGAAACCGGGTTTGAATTGATGAAGCTGGTCATGGCACATCATGCCCGCAGTCTACAGCTGGGAGTGATACAAGGATTCCATTGTGGGTATGAACACTCCCCACTCCGGATTTATTGCTTTTTCGTGCTTGGTCAAGTAGTACTGATACTTGTAGAGAATCCTTAAATCCTTTCTGACTGATGGATTTCTAACGTAGAGAAAAAAGAGTATCTCATACATTTTAATTGCTTGGACTGCATCCAGCCCAGTTGACAACAGTTCAGCCTTTTCAACCAATTGAATAGCGTTATGGTCATGGGCTGCAAAATAGATAAGGCCTTTGACGGCAATGTATGCAAGCGTTTTTACCTCACCGCGGTCGTCTCGATTATCAATATGCGGGTCATATCGCGTGTAAGGATAGATTCTGGCTTCAATTGAAGCCCTAAGTACTTGTTCGATTTCAGTCAGTTCAGAATCATTATGTATGATAATCTTCGGAGGCGATGCGTTCACTTTGCTATTGATGAAGGTTTTGATATCTCGGGAAATCAATTCGCTACAGACTGCTTCATGAATTGCCAGATTGGGAAAAAGCTCAAAGATTGGATTGAGCCAACAGGCTTGGAACAATGGAAATGGAATACCTCTGACCGAAGACATCTGCCGGTCAGGAGGTATGAGAAAATTTGCATCCAGAGTGATTACTTGATTTGGATCATTGAAGATTGATTCCAAGGCAGGATTCTTCGTTGCAACATCAACCTTCATGATCCCATCCTTCAATGAAATCATGAATTTCGTCCATATCATCCTGCGAGATGGAAACCTCATAGCCATAATCGGCAGGACTTTTCCCAAACAGCCCCAGCATGCTGATACAGGTATCCTCATCGATCAGGTTGTCCTCGAAGTTCCGTAGTATGGTC
>SAAH01000316.1 GCA_009929525.1 Clostridia bacterium
GAGCGGCCCCAGGATCTCCTTCATAGCAGGTATTTTAAGGTTTTCAAATGTTCCCGGCCATCCTATCCAGAAGCCGCCCCTGTTTTTGAGAACAGGATTAAGTGCTTTGACAAGGCCTCCGGAAGAAGATTTTGCTTCCCACTTCTTCTCATTGCAGCTAAGTGTCACCGGAAGCCTGTTGGATACGACCAGAAATCGGCCTTTATCTTCTGACATCATCACCCTCTCCTTTAGGTGTCATTTCGTTAAGCCAGAAATACAAAAAAAGATCTACCTCGTTTTGCGAAATATAGGCGTTTGCGGCACTTGCCTTTTCATCATTCGAGACCAGTATCCCGGTGGCTGACTTTAATTTTCTAATTTCATCAAAGGCGTCTTCGTCTGTGGCATCATCGCCCAGATAACATATTGGACATGCCTTTGGATAAAGTGCGCTGATCTCTGTAATAGCTGTTCCCTTATTGAAATACGGAAGAATAAATTCCACTCCTCCGTTAAAGGGCATCACCTTTAAAGAGTGAGAAGATGCTTCGGAGAGCAGTTTGACGGAGACCTCCATGTACATATCAAAGATCTCTGTTCTCTCTCTCCAGTGTAGCGCTATCCCTGAAGGTTTTTTTTCAACTGATCCACGGGGAAAATAGTCAAGCTGTGATGAAAAGTTATCCAGCTTTTTAAGATCTTCTTCAGGTATGTATCCCCTTGTTGACCTGCCATATTTGTCTATTCTTTCCATTCCGTGGCAGCCCCATATTTCTAAAGGAAGTCCCACAAAATCTAATATTTCTTCAGGTCTTCTGCCGGAGACAATAATTACTTCTCCCCCGGCTTCGCATATTGATTTTAGGAGAAACTTGGTTTTGGGCGGAAGAAATGCTTTCTCCCTTTCTTTTACAAATGGTGTGAGCGTTCCGTCATAATCTGTTAAAAGCAAGGGAGATGATTTACCCCATGGTGAAAAAAAGGATAAAAATTTATCCGGCGCCAATCTGGCGGGCATCAGGCCCATCTTTCCCATTCCCCGTTTCCGTCCAGGGATAAGAGCATGGTGATGTATCTTCTAAGATGGCCTGTGATGAGGAAATTCTCAAGTACATATTCCCTGGCATTACGACCCATTTTTTCCATTTTCCACGGATGTGAGAGCAGATAACGTGCTCTTATCGCAGCACCCTCCGGAGTCCTCACCCTGAATCCGTTGAA
>SAAH01000317.1 GCA_009929525.1 Clostridia bacterium
CTGTCAATGATCAGGGAAAATGTCACCTTTTAGGAGGATAACTGATCAGCAGAAATGTCATCCCTGTTGTTTTTTGTATAGAACATATCAGTGTAATTGAACCAAGGAGATTTGTTCTTTTTAGGGGTGGCAGTCTCAGTTTCTTTTATGTCATTGGAATTACCCAGCGCGTGCATTTGTATTTTGCTGTCCGGAAGTTGTTTTTTAAGCAGTTCTGGTTTAATAACCAAGCCATTGAAAAGAACCTGTACCCCTATATGTTTACTACTGGCTACTGTCAAAGTCTCATGAGGTGACGCAGATATTTTTATATTGTCGGCATAAAAAGGCAAACGGTATTTCTGCCCCTCAAAAGAAAAAGAAAGTCCTGAATCAAGTTTTCTTGTGTAATGCTTAGCAAAGATGAACTGCAGCGCCGACATATCCTCCTTAGGTAAATAGGCCTTTAGCGGGTTGGCGGCTTGGACGGCGAATTTACGGTTGTAGTATGGAATATACTGTTTTATAAATTCATTGGCCTGTTCCATAGAGATAATTCCCTTGCGCTGCATATCTTTAGACAGCCGATCCTGTAAAGTTTCCCAGAGCCTTTCAATACCGCCTTTTGCCTGAGGAGACCCGGCAATGATAAGCAGAATATTGAGTTCTTTGAGTGCTCTGGCGAAGTTGGGGCGTTTTTCCTCCTTGCCGGCCAGTTCTTCTGCAATTGTCAGTTTCTTTTTCTTTTTACTGTCATAAGCAAATACTGTCCTGCCATCGGTATATATTTCTCTTGGTAAATGTCCGTCCTGATTCATTTGATACATTAGTTCGCAATAGCCTTCCAAGGTCTCTTCTTTTTCAAAATGAAGAGCAAGAATTCGACCTGTGGCATCGTCAACGGCACCGTGCAGGTGCGTATAAGAGCCATTGCCAAACCAATCGAAACTGGAAGCATCCATCTGGATCATTTCCCCTTCGCGTTCTCTGGCATCTCTTGAACGATGCTTCTTTGGCCTGCGCTTAGCTTTCGGGGAGCGGATGCCAAGTGCTTTAAGGTATCTTGAAATGCTGCTTACAGAGACAAAGATGTCATTTTCTTCAGCAAGAATGTCTGTAGCATGACAAAAATTATAGTTTGGTAAATCTGTCTGATAGATCCGGCAGATTTTATTAACAACCTCAGGATCTAATGCATTAGAAGGCTTTCTTTCTCTA
>SAAH01000318.1 GCA_009929525.1 Clostridia bacterium
AGCCACTCGGTAAGCTGCGCCTCAGAGTAGCGGAGATCGTTACCGCATTTCCCACGGTAACAGGGTTCGGGCTGGCGCTTACTGTATTGATAGTTGGTATGGTCACCCCTATATACCCACTATCGTAAGCTGTGCTGAGTTCACCTGCTCCAGAAGTTGAATTATAAGATTTTACTTTGTAATAAAAAGTGGTTCCTGATGGTGTGGCATAAATATCATCAAACGATGTGGAGGACGCAGTGCCTACGTTCTCATAACTACTTGAAGCGTATTGTGAACGGTAAACCTGGTAAGATGTTGCCCCTGTAACAGCCCCCCAAGTTATTCTAACTTTATCTGTATAGGTTCCATCAGTTGCCGAGACACTTGACGGTGGACTTAGTGGACTTGCTTGTACAGTGTAAGAAGAAGTACCCAAATCTTGAATGGCATTTCCTGAACTGTCATAGAGCTTGTAATAAATAGTGTGAGTACCAATTGTAGCGCTGGCAGTAAAGTTACTTTGATTATTAGTCGAGCTTATGGCAGCAAGAACCATTGTGGTCAGGCTTGTGTTAAAGCCAACTTTAACTTTATATCCAGATGGCAAGCTACTTGTAAAATTACAATATACAGTTATTGACTGACCTTGATAAACGGTTGAAGGGGTAGCGCCTTTTGAGGAAACAGTAGCTGAAAATGCAAAATTGGCAGACAAAAAAGATAAAAAAAGCAGTGTAAAACTGAAGAATATGTTTATCCTAAAACGAATTTTATTCATGAGCCCTTTTCCCAAAAATATTGAGTCGATACCTTTCTGTTCGCTAATTATGCTTTGTCATATTAATTCCTTGAATCGGTTGCCTGTTCCATGCTCCCCGAATCCCTTCCTGTACAGTGATCGATTGCGTTTATAGCCGCACCTGACAAGGCAGCAGGCCAAAAATCAACGACAGTACTATGGGCAGGTGGGTGCAACAGGGCCGACGCCACAATCCTCTGTCCGCCGTGGACATGGATGATTCACGCCAGTTCACGTTTAGTCCTGATCTTTATTCTCCACAGAAAAAATAACAAGTCAAGCAACTAGTATGGTTCCTCAGCAGAATCTGTGGGTTACCTTGGGTGTAGGCAGGTCGCCAAGTGCATGATACAAGGCTATTTTTAGTCCATCATAGGTGCGAAACCCATAGGATCGCTTGGTGACCACCTTGGCCT
>SAAH01000319.1 GCA_009929525.1 Clostridia bacterium
ACTCTGATCGTAGTAGGCCAGCCTGAGATAGTTTTTGTTGTTCCTGTAAATCATCAGCGCCACTCCGCCGATCCCCAGCAGGACCGCCGCAAGCAGCCACATGCTGCTTCTCAGTTCTTCGGCAATTATGAAGCCTGCCTCCCTTTGTTCTGAACTCACGAACAGGGCTCCGGTGACTTTTCCGTCGTCACGCAGAGGGATGATGGAATTGTAGAGAACTTTTCCCTGACTGGACCTGTCTATGTAGCTGATCTCCCGCCCCTCATTTATAGATGCGTTCACCTCAGGAATGCTTATCAACGTACCCTTAAGTTCATGCTTCGTGCTGTTGACAATTACCCCGTCCATGCCGACAAGGCTGATCTCATCGATGTAGGGATCTTCGTTAAGGTCATCGAGCAATCTGCCGGTATCAAAACTTCCGGAAAATTTTATGACATCGCCTGCAGAGATCCCTATCTGGACAAAATCTCCTGACGGGAGCTTGTAATATGCGTATTTGAAGTACTCACCGGAAACAGTGTCAGCCCTTATTTCATCTATGGATTCATCCCTGCCGCTCTTCATAAATTCATATACCGGATGACCCTCTTCAGCTTTCCAGCCTACATAGCTGTCTACGTTTGAGTATGTGATCGTTCCCGAATCGTCGTATACGCAGATCTGATCTACATTCAAAGTCTTTGCAAATTTTTTGGCTATGGCCTGGGTAAACACGCCATTTGCAAGCATTACAGTTCTGCCGGCCTCTGTGAGTTTTGCATCTAAAAGCCCGTTGATTATCTTCTCGGCTTCCGCCGTCTTGTTTAGTGTATAGGAATAGTTTCTGGCAGCATCGGCCGCATCATCTATGAAGTGCTCGTAGCTGTCGGCGATCTTCTGCTGGACGGAATAGTAACTCCTTACAGAAAAGAAGAGGGCTATCAATAAAAATGGGATCAAGTATATCCAGATGTTGATCTTTTTAAGCAGTTTTTTGTTTTTGTTATTCATTTTATTCATCCCCGATTTGCAGCCTTCAGGCTGCGGAGAATTGCGGCGAGGAACGAGCCGCAGGTACTCCATAACATTTTACTTATAATCAATACAAAATGGCAACCCCTTTATGTAAGGCTGCCATTTCTTTCTTGCTTACTTTCTGATAACTGTGTACAGTGACTTTTTTCACCGTTTTGTCGGGATCAGAAG
>SAAH01000320.1 GCA_009929525.1 Clostridia bacterium
CGCATAGGATCAACAACAAAGATATAATCGATGCGGTTGTTCATAGCCGGATTTTCCTTAAAGCCGTTGGTTGTACCGATACTTCCCTGCGGCTCCTGCTTACTTAGCACTCTCGAATCCTTCAAGTTGCCTGCAAGTAAGATTTTAATCGGTTCACTTTCGGGGGTGGCATTGAAATCGCCCGTGGCAAGTACAAAACCCGAACCGGCAATCTCTTTGATCTTTTTCAACAGCAGATGAGATGATTCTCTTCTTGCAACAACTCCCTGATGGTCGAAGTGCGAGTTAAAAAAGAAAAACTCTTTTCCGGACAGGTTGTCTTTCAACTTAAGCCAGGAACAGATACGGTTGCAGCAGGTAGCATCCCATCCCAGTCCGGGTTGGTCGGGTGTTTCGGAATACCAGAAATTACCTCCGTCCAATTTTGTAAAGCGAGCGGTCTTATAAAATATAGCCGAATGCTCACCGGCATCCAGACCATCTTCGCGTCCGCCGCCGAAACAGGTATAACTTCCTATCTCGCTCACTCCGTCCAGCATATGCTTGAATCCTTCCTGCGTGCCGAAAATATCAAAATCATATTTTACAATCAGCTCTTTCACCAGCTCTTTACGATTAGGCCAGGCATTCTGTCCATCCTTTTCCGTATCCATACGAAGGTTGTAAGTGGCCACCTTCATTGAACAATTCTTTTTATCCGACTGGGCAGCACTCTCCTCAGCAGAACATCCTGCAAGCAGTAAAACCGTCAGGACAATATTTAAAAACTTTTTCATTTTCTATTTTCTATCATTTAAATTATTCCTGATACTTATTCCCATCCCGGATTTTGAGTGATAGCCGGGTTCTTAACCATTACCAAAGCCGGTATCGGATAGTAATACTGACGACCATCCTCGTACCAGGTTCTCAAATCGTTATCAGACCAGGTTAAATAGCCCGATGTTCCTTCCGACAATCCCTGCTGGGTTCCGGCTCCTACCTTCACCGGAGTACAAGAGGCTGGCAGACCGGTAGGTTTTGATCCTGTATAGAAAATAACATCCGTTGTTCCGTCTTTGTCAAGGTCCATCTGAACATTCAGTGCCGGCACATAAATACCTGTCCAACGCATAGTCATAAGTTCACCCTTCTTCCATCTCTTCAGATCGTTGAATCTGAAACCTTCCAATGAGAGTTCGATTCCTC
>SAAH01000048.1 GCA_009929525.1 Clostridia bacterium
AATTACCGAAATAATATCGCAAAACAGGTTTTAAAAATTCTCTGTTTTGTACAAAAATTAATTAGTTCCCCAAGGGGGTTCTGAACAGTTACAATAAATTATAATGAACAAAAAGCTAGGAATTATTGGTACAATAGATGAAAAGACAGGGGAGGAAGAAAAAGTGAAAAAAGCATATGTGGAAGCCGATATCAGAAACGATTACAGCAAGCTGACAAAATTACTTATCGAAAGAAAACTCAGCATCACAACCATGGAAAGTGCCACCTCAGGCCAGATCGCATCTCTGATCACAGATACAGAGGGTGCTTCGGCAATTATGAAGGGCGCATTTGTTACGTATTGTAATGAAGCGAAAATCATGCAGGGTGTTCCCAAGGAAATCATGGATGAATACACAGTATACTCCCGGGAAACTGCGGAAGCGATGGCGCGGGCATGTACCAGAGCATATGAAGCTAATATCGGAATTGGTGTTACAGGAACCATGGGAAATGTTGACCCGGTCAATGCGGATGCGTCTGTCCCGGGGCAGGTATATTTTGCCATTGATATGGATGGAGATGTCCAGTCCTATTACATTGAACTGGAACCGCAACCAACCAGACTGGCTTATAAGCTGGCCGTTGCAAAAGAAGTGTTTGATGAGTTGATAAAGAAGTTATAGCAATCACAGCAATTACAGAAGAGGTTTGCATAAAGTCACTGCAAATGAAAATATATGGTAATAAAACAAAAATTCAGGAATCATTTGGTAAAATAGAATTATCAAATGATTCCTGTTTTGCGTTTCTTTGCACATACACCACAATGAAGTGTAAGGAAACATAAAAGAGGATCCTAACCCGAAAGGAGACCAAAGAAAATGGAAGAGAATATCAAAGCAGTACGTTCCCGGGATTATGTCAGATCCTACGAGATGAAGGTTGCGATCATGACTGAACTGGAAGGTGAACGAGATTATTTCCTCATGGATCAGATTGCCCTGGCTCCTGAGGTCAAAGAAGTCCAGAGAAGAGAATTAGAACTCTTATATTTGAAGATAAAGCAGATAGCCCAAGTCACAGGAAAACACATAGATAGCCGATTGATCGAATCCATCATCATGCAGACGAACTTTACCAAAAAGAGAAAAAGAAAGAAATCTGCAGGAAATAGGAACGATACAAGCAGCATGGAGAAGGTGGACAGTGCTATGACACAGAAGACAAAAGTAAAGGAAAATCCCCACCCGGAATTTGTCATTGAGGGAACGACTTTAGTAAGATATAACAATGAGGAACAACTGACAGAGGTTACTATCCCCCACGAGATCACTGATATCGCAAAGGAAGCATTTCTCAATGCAGACATTACCAAAGTTAATATCCCGGCGACAGTAAAGTCTATCGGTGCCGGTGCATTTAGAAATTGCGCAAACCTGAGTGAAATAAAAATCCCCGGTTCTGTAAAGCGAATTGAAGATTATACGTTTTCCGGATGTAAGAGCCTACGGATCGCATTTCTTGTGTATGGGGTAGAGTACATAGGAAAATACGCATTCATGGAAGCTACTTCTTTGAAGATGATCAACCTGTCCAAATCATTAAAAATGATAGATGAGGGTGCGTTTTATGGTGCAGGACTTGTCAAAGCAGTGATTCCAAAAAATATGACATTGATAGAAGAACAGGCATTTCGAAAATGCCCCAATCTGAAGAGTGTTGTTGTCTCTGGCAGTGTCAAACAGATAGGCGAAAAAGCATTCGCAGATTGTCACAATCTCATGAAGGTAGCCCTGGAAGATGGAATCAGGGTAATCGGAAAAAGCTGTTTTAGAAACTGCAGCCGATTGAAGATACTGAATGTTCCGGATACTGTTATGGAAATCGGCAAGATGGCATTTGCACATGATGAAAATATGGCAGTTTCTCTTCCGAAAAGCCTTGAGAATTTTCTTGACACCTCTTGGGGTTTTGAGGACAGAGACAGCGAATATCCTCATGATTTTTATAAAGATCCGTATATTTTTGAAAAAAATTGTATGATCATATTTCGTGAGAAGCAGGACTGCCAAAGTCAGTAGATATTGAGGGGAGGATTCAATATGGAAAAGGAAAAAGAATTATTTGTAATTGAAGATCAGACTTTAGTTCAATATAATGGAAATGAAGAAAAAGTGGTCATACCTGACACAGTGAAAACTATCTTTAGTGATGTATTTTCAGGCAACAAAACGATCCGCGAGTTATATCTTCCGGATAGCATGACACAGATCGAATGGAAGGCATTTTCGAATATGGAGAATCTGGAGGTTGTTCGATTTCCTAAGAACTTAAAATCCATCGGAGAATATGCGTTCGCTAAGAGTAAGATCAGATCTATTGAGATTCCTGAGACCGTACAGACGATCGAAGCAGAAGCATTTGGCGGATGCAAGCTGGAAGAGATTGGATTTGGAAACAGAACTGATTTTAGTCAGATTTACGACAATACACTTTTCATGGCAGCAAGAAAGTGTTTTTGCTGCGGCGGAGTGGTGGAGGAAGTAGAAGAGGGCTGGAAATGCAGCGAGTGTGGAAGAATTTACAAGAAGAAAAAGCTGAAACAGTGGAAGAAGTTTGTAATCCGCAATGGAGTCCTTATCAAATACTTAAAAGGTGCAAGATCCATTGAGATTCCGCAAGGAGTTACAGCTATCGCATCCCATGCATTTGATGATTCGACAGTACTCGAAGTGCAGATACCAGACACTGTCCGCACCATTGGAAATGAAGCATTTATCTGGTGTGACTGGCTGCTCCATGATTTCTTCTTTCCACCTCATCTGGTAAGAATCGAACCCCGGACACTGGTGTCTGCCAGTGCAGGTAATATATACATAGGGGATGAAGTGGAATACATTGGATTTGAGGCATTTGCAGGTTCAGAGCATCTGCAGAAAATGAAGATTCCATCCAATGTAAAAGTGATCGCAGAGGAAGCATTTGGAGAATGCAATGTATTGAGTACGCTCACCATCGCTGAGGGAACAGAACTAATAGGTGAGAAAGCCTTCGAAAAATGCAAAGACCTCAGAGCGATCACGATCCCTGCCTCCGTCTGCAAACTTGGCGATTACTGCTTCGCAGGCTGTGAGGATGCAAGAACGTTGGAATTCAAAGAAGGCAATCTGATGTCTATCGGAAAACATGCTTTCGATGGATGCGAGCTTTTGCAGGAAGTGATCTTGCCAAAGTCCTTGATGAGCATCGGAAGCGGTGCGTTCAAAGGCTGCAAAAACTTAAGAAAAGTTACCCTCCCGATGACCCTGAAAAATATTCCGATGGAGGATATTTTTGAAGCAGAGACAGAGGTAGTATATAGAAGTGATGTACAGATGTATAGACTTTGATACAGTATCCCGCGATGTCAACAAAAGAAGAAAATGGAGATGTCTCCGACACTAATGCTGATCCGGCGGGGCATCTGCAACACATTTATACTATTGCCGCGTTATTAGTCCTGATACAGGGCAGGAGGCGAATCTTGCTTGTCTATGCCCCAGATAACAGGTTACTGTGCACTTGCAATGTCGTTTTTATAGTGGAGTAGTGCTCGCGATACCGCCCTTTGGGGCGAACCGTAACATAGCCCTTATGAGGGCTAATATCAAACCAACAGTTGAATTGGTGGTTGATGACTAGATATAAATTTTGAAATTATAGAAAGCAGGGGAGATAGATGTTTAACAGTCAATACATAAGTAATGGAATATATTACAGATACAAAGAAACAAGAATCGCATCATACAATGACACTCTGGGCAAGTCGATGATGATACATCCAGAAGATAGTGGGGCGGTGAAGAAAGCGAATCCTACCGCAGTGATCTATCCCATCGAGTACTCAGAAGAAATGGTCCAAAGCCTGAAAAAACGTGCTGTTACAGAAGGGTACCACGTGACAGAATTGATCAGTGCACCTAAGGCGGCAGCCATATACTACATGTATCAGACAGGAAACCTGGATAAAAAAATGCTGATCAGGATCATCGATATTCACAAAGAAACAACAGGAATCACCTTGCTTGAGATCCAGGGAAAGGAAGTTACCAGAAAGATGCACCAGAATCTAGCCGTTGGCAGTGAGTATCTGACAGAGAAGATCAAAGGTTACTATATGGAGCAGCTGAAAGGAAAAAAGAGAGATGTCTCAGGAGACTCGCTAAGCTTGCTGTCATTAAGACATTTAGCAAAGACAACAAAGGAAAGAATGGGAAAGAACCGGTCAGCGGAAGATCGCTGTACATTTGTTTTTCAAAAAGATGATACAAGTTATCCGTTAAGCATTACAAGAGAAGTGTACGATCAGTTTCTTAAGGAAATGCTTCAGGAGATAACGAGTGCCATCAATGAATCCGAGCGGGTGATCACTTCCCGAGGCTGGGGTCAGGCCCATGTCAATCTGCTGACAGGTGCAGCAAGTGAAAACCAGGCTCTCTCCCGATCACTTGGACATAGATATGGAACCGGGAAGGTGGCATCTTATCAGGGTAGTGATGCATCGATATTAGGCGGAGCAATCAGCGCATCCGGCACAAAAAGATACGTAGACGAGGGAGGCATATTCCTATGAGACAGGAAGTCGTAAAAATAGATAAGAATATAAAATTAGGACATGTATACAACTTGAGTGAACGGCTGCAAAAGATATACTGGACCTATGTAGATGCGATCGCATGTATGAAAGAAAAGGTAGAGTCCACACTAAAGGAAGATGAAATATCACTTATCTTTAGTGCGATCAAATATGACTACCCGGAATTATTCATGATATGGCATCCTACTCATTTCAGATACAGCTTGAAGAAAGTCAAAGGCCAGACGATCAGGATCGAATATATGGAGTACACAGCTTCGAGAGCTTATCTGGAAGCGAAACTCCAGTTAGTGGAAGTAAAAGCCAAAGAAATCATTATGCAGTGTACAAATGGGAAAGCATCCAGCGATAAGGATATAGCAAAGAAGCTATACAATTACATGTTGGATCGTTATGAATTTTCAGAGAAAGCAGATGGCAAAAAGAGCCCGCCATATGCCTATACGCTGGAGTGTATGTTACATAATGAGGGAGTTTGTCAGGGATTGTCCTTCGCATATATGTACATGCTGAGAAAGTTACAGATACCGGCGATGGTGGTAGAGGGAGTGGCATATAATGAGCTGGAAAATGGCGGTCATGCCTGGAATATCATTCAGTTTGGAGACGGCAGATACTGGCAGGCAGATTTGAGTTGGGATATAGGCGAAAACAATCGTGGCCGGGCAGTGTATTGGGGATTAACGGATAATGAGATGGAAAATAAAGGACATTCTTGGAAGAAAGAGGATTATCCTATCTGCGGCTAGTTTATGAAACATGGGGATGGGGCATATCTGACCATTTCCATCCTCGAGATGACCAAGGGAACGAAGGCAGTGGACAGTGATCACATATCACATCAAATGTGCAAACTAAAATCAATGCATAGATACAGGATAGATATAGGACAAGTACAGAATGAGTACAAGATAAGTACAGGATAAGTGCAGGATAAGTACGGAATAAGTACAAGATGAATTGCTTCTGGGGCGGATACAGACAAATTTCCTCTACTGCCCTGCAGTTATAGCAGATAAAGGGGCAATGGTGAAAATCAAGAATTTTCTTGTTTTACAAAGGAAAATGGGACATAATTCTTGTCTTTTCTGTAGGTGCCCTGCCAGATAGAAGCGTGCAGGCCAGAAGCACCAAAAAGCAGGCCAAAACATAAAAATGCAGGTCAGAAGCGAGCAACAAAAGAGAAAACAAGAACCAAGAGGGAGGATGATCAATTATGGATGAAATGAATAAGAAGCTGGTCACAGTCGGAGGGCTGACGGGCATCACCATTCTTTTTAGTATGGTGCAGGTCCTGCTGCTGTCACTGATAGGAGGCCAGCGTATCGATGGCTATGTGCTCATCGTTCAGCTGCTTCTTCCGCTGATACTGGGTGGTGCGGCTTTCTGGATGGCGCACATTTTCTTCAAGACAAGAGATTTTACAGTGACAATCATAATCTCAGGAATTGCAGCGGCGGTACTATATGTGTCCTACCACAGGCTGGAGATGTGGAGTTCTATCCACTGGATCATGGGAATCTTAATGATCCTGGCATCAGTCTTTTGGAACAGCTGGTTTGCTTATTATGAAAAAGAGGAGTTCAATCCCAAAAGATACATAGGTGCATGGGGAAGTGCAGCAGTCTTTTCATGCTTTATCTTTTCATGGATCCTGCAGCTTACTTATCAATACATGATCATCTACACGCTGGTGTATGTGGGCAGTGTTTTGATGGTTCTTATGTCGAGGGATATCGTTGCTTCGAAGAAATATCGGATGTTACTTACGGCAGGCATCTTTTGCCTGGTTGCAGGTATCTTTACCTGCATCTTTATGTCCCACACGATGTATCTTGGAATCAGATTCGAAACGATGATGCATCCGGAGGGCAGTTCCTATTATGGACGGGATTATATAGCTGTGAAGGAACTGTGGGAGTCGATTCATCTGACAAAAGCTGTTCCACAAGGAAATGCATTGTTTGATATCCGAAGTTATCTGGAATACAGGTATTCAAAACCTATGTTGTCTTTGGGCTATTATGGAGGCTGGATCGGAGTCGGAACTTATATAGCCCTGGCTGCGGCATTTATCACATTCCTTACCATAGGGATCAAATCCATATGGAAAAATGATTCCCGCGATGGAAAGCTGCTTTGTGTTTCAATCTATGGATTTTTCATGATCAGGATCGTATGCTCGCTGATCGGTTGTGTATTTCCGATCATCAATGTGCCAGCAGTATTTTCCGGAAATATCTTCCGGCTGACAGATGCAGCACTGTTAGGGATTTTTATGTATGGAGTATTTGAAGACAAGCTGGATTTTAGTTTGAATCTCGACAACTTTTTCAGTTTAGTAGGGTGGGAGGCTGATGACGATGATTGTTATGATGAAGAAGAATAAAGAAAACAACAAGAATTCTTATGCACTGGCAACGGGGATCATATTAGGATTATGTATCCTTACCATTGCCGCCTATGGCCTGGTCCTGTTTTTCTCTAACAGATGGGAAGCCTTGCACCACAGCAGTTCCATGCCTTATTACCGGTCAATCGTCGAGAAGGAGGAGGGTTCCTATGCGTTATTCGATGAAGATGAAAATCAGATTTCAGATGAGTATGAAGAATTGGATGAGGAAGATCTGCAGTCCGGAAGGTATTTTGTACGCTATGGAAAAATGAAAGACGGAGAAATGCATCGGGGATTTGTCAATGTCCTGACCGGCAAAGAGGAATGGGAAGTCGATGGTGCCTGTGACAGCCTTACTCCGGTGGAAGGCGAGGTATACGGTAACACCTATGACAGCATGACAGTAGTTCAACGACAGGAAAAATACGCTGTTTATGTATTCTACAAAGGATTTACCACATCCTTTGAATACGACAGCATTACCCAGCCAAGGGAAAACAGCGTGTATGTATTGGGGATTAAAGATGGGGATACGCTCTGTCTGATCGATGCATATAATGGAGAAGTGATGGAGAAAATCGAAGGCTATCAGGAAGCAGAAGCACTGTTTGGAGGTGAATGCTTCCGCGTGAAGTCCATGGATGGCAAATACGGGATCGTCAATAGCGGTGGAAAACTTGTTGTCGAAGCCAGGTTTGATAAGATCGAGCAGGCAGGTGACAAGGAATTGCGTGCTGATGTGGATGGTGAGAGCGTTTCGCTGTTCTATGAGGATTCGGACTTTTATGAAGTGAGCCATGTGTATTCAGTGAAAGACGGGGAAAATGAAGAGGAAGATGTTCAGAGTGATGAGGATGGGTCAGAGCGTATGTTTGATCCTGATGTTGTTAAGAAATACAAATCTGTTACACCTCTTTATGAGATAAGCTGGCAAAATATATAGAAAATGAGGCACATGGCGAGAGAAATTATTTGCGTACCTCGTGATATCTATTATTTCAATATATAACATATGATTTTTGGGAATTTGCTGTAAATAGGGCATCTGTAAATTTTCTTTAGTCCCCTGCCTCGTATAACTCAAAATACGAGGCAGAATCTGCGATTGTTTTGTATATACTCTGTGGACCACATTTTATATGCACATCAGCTTAAAAAGTAAGATTTTTATATTCATATCGAGGCAGGAGTTAGCGATTATATAGAATGTGCCCTCTGACCGGGCAGATTTTGATTGTATGTCAATTATTTTGTCCTGCTAATTGCATTTTGCAGTTTATATGTATTGTGAAGCGTGTTACTGAGCATGGAGTGAACCAGTAACACATGCAGATGTAAAGTAAAAGAAAAATATCCATACGATAGTAGTGCAATAACTGAATATAGTGTATACTAATAGATGCTGTTATCATATTTAATAAGCAAAAAAGGCTTGAATAGTAAATATCCAGCTAATCCAAGGAAATCAACCAATTCAGCCAACATGATAAGTAATACCAGAACTTACGAGGAGAATAGACATGATATACAGAGCAATTGCCCTTGATTTGGACGGAACACTAACGAATTCAAATAAAATCATAACCCCAAAAACAAAAGAAGCCCTGATGGAGATCCAGAAAAGGGGATGTCGCGTGATTCTGGCATCAGGCCGTCCCACGCCGGGGGTGACTTTCCTGGCAAAAGAACTGGAACTTCACAAGTATGGAGGGTTTATCCTAAGCTACAACGGAGGTATGATCTACGACTGCGGGAGGGGAAGAGAAATCTACAAACGCTCCTTACCGGCAGATGTGATCGGGAAGCTTTACGAAAAAGCACTGGAATATCAGGTGGGGATCCTGACTTACGACAGTGAGGGAATCGTAGCAGGGACACCGGCAGATGAATACATGGAGAAAGAAAAAATCTGCTGTAATCTCTCCCTCAAATACGTGGAAGATTTTCCGGGATATGTAACTTTTAATGTATGCAAATGTCTTATGACGGCTGAACCGTCACACATGGCAGAAGTAGAGAAGAAGATGCAAAAAGACTTTTTTGGTGTACTTGAATGTTACCGGTCTGAGCCATATTTCCTGGAAGTAGTTCCAAAAAACATAGACAAAGGCCGTTCACTTCAGAAACTGTTAACTTCCATAGGGCTCTCCAGTGATGAAGTCATATGCTGTGGAGATGGCTTCAATGATCTTAGCATGCTGAAAGTATCAGGACTTGGCGTAGCTATGGGAAATGCCCAGCCGGAGATCAAAGAAATTGCAGATTATGTTACCTTGTCAAATGACGAAGATGGGATAGCACATGTGATCGCAGAGTTTATGCTGTAGAAAACAGAAGTATGGTAGTATCTATGAGGGTACCAAACAGATACTTTAAAGAAAAAAGATATGCATATTATGATACACGAACAGGCGCAGAGAGGCGGTGGATTCTCTGGCGCCTTTTTTTTCGGAAATTGCTATATAAATACAAAATTTTCAACAAATCTGCATACATAAAATGATATACTATTATCATGAAGAAAAGAGAAGCTTATCCGACTAAAAAGTAATGATCGTATGATCCATATAGATAAAGAAAGCAAAGGGGCGAGATCGATGAACGAGAGAGAAATCATAGAGCAAATCTGGAAGGAATGGACCACACTAAAAGGAAATCTGGGCCGTGGGACCTATGGCGTAGTCTATCAGGCAGAGCGTGTCATTTTGAAAAAGACTTACTACACAGCCATTAAGATCATCAAGATTCCCATGAAGGAAAAGGAAAGAATCCAGAAGGCAGAAGAAGAAGTAGGAATCATGTATCAGCTTCGGGATTCTTCCTGCATCGTGAGGATTGAAGATTATCATTTTGTTCCGGTCAATGAATATGACGAGATGTGGCTGATGATCCAGATGGAGCTGATGGCGAAATCCATGGGAGATATGCTGGAGGAGGAAGGACAAAGTCTGAACAAAGAAAAAGCAGTGGACATCATGATAAGTCTTTGCAGATCACTTCAGGAGATCCACCAGTCTGGGATCGTTCATCGTGACATCAAGCCGGATAATATATTGATAAGTCCCACAGGAAAGTATAAGTTTGGAGATCTTGGCGGGGCAAAATATATGGACAAGACTCGTGCTGCATCCTCAAACTTTGGAACCCTGGATTACGCAGCTCCGGAGATCCTGAAAAAGGGTGCGACATATAATAAAACGGTAGACATCTACTCTCTCGGCCTTGTATTCTATACCTTACTCAATAAGGGAGAAAATCTCCCGGCGATAGAAAGATGGCGCTGCAGCGAGATCCCAAAACCGGAGGATGCAGATGAGGAACTTTGGAATATCATAAAAAAGGCCTGTGCATTTGAAAAGGAAGAGAGATATCAAAGTGCTGATGAGATGGGAAATACTTTGACACAGTGGAAGGAAATGAAAACAAATAAAGCAGACAAATCTTCCACAGATAGGAATACATCAGAAAATATTGATTATACAGATATCAACGTATGTATGGCGGAGGCTCAAAAAGGAGACTCTAGGGCTCAGTTTAGAGTGGGATATTACTATCTGAATGAAGCTGATCCCGTCGATGAAGCAGAAGCGGCAAGGTGGTATAAAAAATCGGCTGATCAGGGACATATGGTTGCCCAGAGTCAGCTGGCATTACTGTATGAGATGGGACGAGGGGTGGAACAAAGTGATCAGGAAGCTGCAAAATATTATCTGAAGGCAGCCCGGCAAGGGGAGAGAACATGTCAAAGTGTGATCGGAGATATGTATGAGCATGGCAGGGGAGTAGAAAAAAATGAAAAAGAAGCGGTTTACTGGTATCAACAATCAGCAGAGCAGGATTATGTGATCGCCCAGTGGCAGCTGGCAGATATGCTTATGGATGGAAGAGGAGTCGAGAAAGACGAAAACCTTGCCATATACTGGTATGAGAAAGCCGCCGATCAGGGCTCTCACACAGCATTATGCCAGCTTGGTAAGCTATATGATGAAGGAGCTGTCGTACCAAAAGATGAGAAAAAAGCATTTTCACTATACATGCAGGCAGCCCGGGATGGTGATAAAATAGCTCAAAGAATCGTGGGTGAAAGATATCTGGAGGGTAAAGGCGTTGATCAGAGTGAAGAGCAGGCATTTGTATGGTACTTAAAATCAGCAGAAGCAGGAAATGAGCTGGCGCAATGTGAAGTGGGCGGATTGTACATGAAAGGTGTGGGGACTCAGAAAAATTATGTAGAAGCGATCAGATGGTATAAGGAATCTGCTAAACAGGGTAATATCCGATCACAGTTAATGCTCGGTGTCATCTACGAAACCGGAATAGGTACGGAGAAACAGGATACCATCGAAGCACTAAAATGGTATCAGATGGCTGCAGATCAAGGTGATGAAACTGCAAAGGGACTTGTAAAACATCTATGTGAGAAAACACGCTAGAGCTATTTGCTGTTTTAAATTTTATACATTCATTTGCAAAGGTTGAATTATATAAAGACAATTATTATAATGGAAAATATAGTAATCGATATAGATTCATCCTATTGCAAATAAAGGATATACGGTATCGAATAATTGCAAAGGAAGGATACAAATAAGATGAGAAAACAGAAACGAAATATGATCATAAAAGCAATCGCCAAGTCAGACATCGGAAGAGTAAGAGACGAGAATCAGGATAGGGTAAGGTGCGTTCCACAGTCCCGCTTATATGAGTTATCAGACGGTATGGGCGGTGTAATAGAAGGCGCAAAGACAGCCGAGATGGTGACAGATACCATGCCTGATGTGGCGAATAAAATCCTGAAAAAATGGGTTCTGGATAAAGATGTTAAAAAAGCAGCCCTGGGACTTAAGTCCGGACTGGAAGTGATCAGCGACTATATCTACAACAACGGGAATGCAGAAGGCTATTCCATGTATGGAGCAACTTATGTGGGAGTTATGGTTCTGGGAGATAAACTGGTATGGGTCAATATCGGAGACAGCAGAGGCTATGCCATATCAGATGCAGGAAGGACGATAAAACAGGTTACAAAGGATCACAACCTGGCACAGATCGCATTTGATGCAGGAAGATTTACCAGAGAAGAGTTAAAGGGAAGTCCTCTTTCATCCCAGCTTACAAGATTTGTAGGGATGAAAGCCCCTGCTCAGGCTGATGTATATATCACAGATATCAACGAGCAGGAAAATATCATCCTATGCAGCGATGGGCTGTACGGACAGGTGTCAGACGAAGAGATCAGACAGGTGGTACAATCCCATAAGTCAGCGAAAAAGATATGTGATATTTTGATAAAGAAAGCAAATGCGAGAGGCGGAAGAGATAACATTTCCGTGCTCTATATAGAATTGAAATAAATGATGTATGCCGAAGCATACCTGAAAGGATAAGGGAGAGAGAATATGAGTGCGATCGTCTATATAAAATGTATCAAGGGAGAATTAGCAGATAAGGCATGGAAGTTCGAGGTGCCAAACAGAGTGATCGTAGGAAGGGATAAGAAAGGTGCCAATCTTGTCATACCTCAGACAGAGAATACTTCTACTATTTCAAGATATCAGTGTCAATTTGAGATTTCCCCGCCTCACATCCTTGTGCGTGATTGTGGCAGCAAGAATGGAACTTATGTGGATGGAAAAGTAATCGGAAAACGTGATAAAGGCGTAGATGTTAAGGATGCAAGAAAACGGGAATATCCATACAAGGAGCTTAAAAATGGTTCCATCATCGGCATCGGAACTGATGGCAAAAAGGTTCAGTTCCAGGTTGCCATAACAGATGACGGAAATGACGATATCTATAACAAACTGGATAAAGCCATGGAAAGAAAAGTAAAGCCGGCAGATGATAAAGCCAAAGCGAAAGAAGTGCTGAAGCATGATCCAGAAGCCAAAGGAGAGTTTAGAAATCTCAGGGTGATCAAAGAACTGGGGCATGGCGGATATGGAAGAGTCCTTCTTGGTGAAGACATGGATACACACAAGACGCTTGCTATCAAACAGATGATTCCTGAAGCGGCAACGAAACCTCAGAAAGTGAAATGGTTCCTCAGAGAGGCTTCTTTTGCAACACAGCTTCATCATCCGAATATAGTGGAAACTTACGCAGTAAGACAGTCGGAGGATAATTTTAATATTATCATGGAATGCTGTGACTGCAGTGTAGAAGACCTTTCGGATGTAAATGGAGGAAAACTGGGGTTGGGATTGGCTACGAAGATCATCCTCCAGCTTTTGGATGGACTAGATTATGCGCATAACACAGATATATACCTGTATGGGACTGACAATGAGATACATAAGGTGAAAGGGCTCATTCACCGGGATATTAAACCGGCAAATCTGCTGCTTAATATTGATGAGAAAAATCAGAAAATGTATGTAAAATTATCTGATTTTGGATTTGCCAAGGCATTTGAAATGGCAGGCCAGACAGGTGCGACTTTATCTGGCCAGATTGCAGGAACCTTTGGATTCATGTCGAAAAAACAGTTATACAGCTACCGCTATGCAAAACCGGATGTGGATGTATGGGCAGCGGCAGCGACTTATTATACGCTGCTTACCGGCGAACTGGTCAGAGACTTTTCCCAGGACAAACCGGGACAGGAGATCATAATGGAAAAGAATTCACTTATCCCGATCAGACAAGCAGATCCAACGATACCGGCAAAGCTTGCACAGGTGATCGACAGTGTTCTGGCAGAAGAAGAAAACTGTGAGTATCCGGATACCACAACTGCGAGACAATTGAGCAACAAGATCATTGCTGCATTGCGGTAAGATACAGAGTGACAATAAGTAATTTGCTGCATGACAGTAATTCATCATTCGCTAAAATAAGAAATGTAACAGTATAAAGTTATTGAAGGAGAAAGCAGATGGCAAAAGAATATAAAGCACCAAGCCCGCTTCTGATCTACGCAACAAAATATGCGATCAAAGTAGCTAAAATGACAGGTCTTGAAGAAAATTCCATCGATCTTCTTTTCATGGGTCTATTAAAGACGTCAGAGCTGGAAGTCGATGAGGTTGATGAAAAGGATGAACTGAGGCGATTAAAGAGATATGTTGCCATATTGGAAGAAAGTCCCAAGAAGATCCGCCAGATGATGCGGGAACACCTGCCTAAGAGCCAGGATGCAAAAGAAGAGACGAAACGATTTGTAAAAGTATTGTCCCAGATTCCAAAAGAAGCTGAGCAGATAGAAGCCGATGTGATGTTCGAGGTTATCCTGGGGAATATGACAGAGCTTATGATAAGGGTTTTATTTAATGACGGTAAAAAAAATGACTGGAAAGATGTAGAAGAAAGTCTGGGAGGCGGAAAAAGTCTGGGCCTGGACGAATTATTGGCTGCCCAAAATGCGATTAGGATCGACATGGGAGATTCCCAAAAGGATTTCAAAAAGGATCCCCAAAAGGAACCGGCAGCAGGCGGGGGAGAGGTAAATATAGCGGACCTGGTATCTTTTACAAGAAATTTAAGAGAAAACCTCCTGAAAAAGATCCATGGACAAAACCATGCAGTATCAGCATTTGTAGACGGAATCTGGAATTCGGAGCTCGTGGCAGCTTCAGATAAAGAAAGATATCGCCCACGAGGTCTCTTTGTATTTGCAGGACCTCCGGGAGTTGGAAAGACATTTCTTGCCCAGGAGGCGGCACGTGAGATGGCGATTCCATTTTTAAGGCTCGATATGAGTGCCTATGCGGACAATCTTTCCGCCAACGGGCTTACAGGAAATGACAAGATATATAGCAATGCCAAAAGAGGAGTTTTGACCCAGTTTGTAAGTGAACATCCAAGATGTGTGGTCTTATTTGACGAGATAGAAAAAGCTCATATAAATGTGATCCATCTGTTTTTGCAGATTCTTGATGAGGGGATCCTGACAGATAATTATACTGGAGAGAGAGTAGCCTTCAAGGATGCAACGATCATTTTTACGACAAATGCAGGACGGGGAATCTATGAAGATCCTGACTTTAAGGATGCTGCGGCATATCCTCAGAAGAAGGTTTTGGAAGCACTGGAAAAAGATATCAACCCGGCAACGAAGATGGCGTATTTTCCGGAAGCCATTATTTCCCGTATGGCAACCGGTTATCCGGTGATGTTCAACCATCTGGAAGCACATTATCTGGAAATGGTCTGTAAGGGAGAATTTGAAAAGGTAGGCACTCAGATCGCAAAGACCTACAAGATGCAGGTAGAGGCCGATGAAAGCGTATATGCTTCGTTATTATTTGCAGAAGGCGGAAAGTCCGATGCAAGAGGGCTGACGGCAAAGACAGGAGCGTTTGTAAGAAATGAGATCAGAAAGCTATTTGATCTTTTTGCAGATGATAATATCGAATCCACCATGAAAGACATAGAAAAAATCGTTTTTACGGCAGATATTTCCCATGCATCAAAAGATGTGATGAAATTGTATGAGAATGCGGAGGATGCGAAGATACTCATACTTGGAAGAGAACATCTTTCTGACAGGATCGCGAATAAGATGTCTGGTTACCAGTTCTTTTATGCAGCTACCCAGGCGGAAGCGGAGCCGATCATCGTTAAAAATGATATTCAGCTTGTTTTAGTACAGATAGACAGTGAAGTCGCCAAGATAACTAGAGATTATAAGAAGACGATCGCCTTTTTTGATTACGTTCCGGTCGGAGCGTCATCCCTTTCCATGAGAAGAAAGGAAATCATTGACCTTCATAAGGCCAATCCGGATCTGCCTCTCTATATCCTGGAAACAGATTATATGAAGATTGACAGAGAACTGGAACTTGCTCTTATGCAGGATGGAGCCCGCGGGATCGTACATATGGAATATCGCAATCTGGGCGAATTTGCGGAAGAGATAAAAAGTATCGCATCGGCACTCTATATGCAGAAAATGGCAGAGTATCTGAAAAATCATTCAAAGCTGCTGCATTTTGAGACAACACCGATCATTGATAAAGAGAAAAAAAAGGCTCAGATCCGCATCCGTGATTTTAAGATCGAGCAGATCGTCTCTCTGGAGGATCAGGGAGAGGAGATACAGGACGCAGAGCAGATCAAGACAAGATTTGCAGATGTGATCGGAGCAGATTCGGCAAAAGATGAGTTGAGGTTTTTCGTGGATTATCTGAAGAATCCGAAGAAATTTGCGGCACAGGGGCTTTGCCCGCCGAAGGGAGTCCTTCTCTACGGAGATCCGGGAACAGGAAAGACCATGCTTGCAAAGGCGATGGCAGGAGAAGCAAATGTTGCATTTTTCAGTACGGAAGCCAGCAGCTTTGTGAATAAATATGTGGGAACGGGACCGGATGCAGTGCGAAAGCTATTTGCCAAAGCAAGAAAATATGCACCGGCAGTTGTATTTATTGATGAGATCGATACCATCGGACGAAAACGTACCGGTGGAGAAAGCGGAAGGGCAGAGGAGTCTACCCTGACAGCCCTTCTTACAGAGATGGATGGATTCCGTGTGGATCCAAAGCGTCCCGTATTTGTCCTTGCGGCAACGAATTATAGTGTAGAGCAGGGGGATGGGATCGGTGAGATCGATCCAGCACTGGCAAGAAGATTTGACCGGAAGATCCGGGTGAATCTGCCGGATAAGAATGGAAGATACCAGTTCCTGTCTCTCCAGTTTGGAAAGTTTTCCTCAAAAGTATCCGATAATATGTTGAAGTCGCTGGCGGACCGCTCGGTTGGTATGAGTCTGGCAGATCTTACGAACGTCATAGAACTTGCCAAAAGGACAGCCAGTAAGGCTCAGTCCCTCATTACCGATGAGATCCTGGATGAGTCTTATGAGGTGACGATGCACGGAGAAAAGAAGGATTGGGGGATCGAATATCTGGAGCGGGTAGCCCGTCATGAAGCAGGACATGCGGTGATGAGTTGGATCGCCGGAGAGAAACCTTCTTATCTTACTATCGTAGCCCGAGGCTCCCATGGAGGCTATATGCAGAAATCTTCAGACAGGAACCCTCTCAGCACCCGTGCTGAGATGCTGGCAAAGATCCGCACAGCTCTTGGGGGCAGGGCGGCAGAACTTGTATACTATGGCATGGAAGGCGGGATTTCTACAGGGGCATCAGGAGATCTGTCCCAGGCAACAGCAGTTGCAAAATACATGATCTGCCAGTGTGGCATGGATGATGAATTAGGTCTTGCTGTATATTCTGAAAAAGAAATGTCCCAGGGATTTGTTGCCGAGATGATCTACAAAAAGATCAATGAGATTTTAAAGAGAGAACTTGAAGATACGAAAAATACTCTCGAGAAAAACAGATCAAAGATCGATACTCTGGTAAAACAGCTTCTTGAGAAAAACCAGCTTGGCAAAGATGAGATCGATCAGATCATGAAGAAATAAATCTGAAAAATATATCTAAAGATAAAGCATGGACCACCGGAGGAGGGGACACGATGAGTTTATTGGTAACGATCAGGTGTATCAAAGGAAGTCTGGCGGGAAAGGAATGGCGGTTTAAAGATGTGGAAGAGGTTACCATAGGACGAATGACGGACAATGTCATTGTTACTCCCGAAAAAGAATCTATGATATCAAGACACCACTGCATCATAGAAATCAATGCACCTTTGGTTACGGTACTTGATTTTGGAAGCAAAAATGGTACTTTTATGAATGGCAAACTGCTGGCAAAAAGGCGCAGCGGAATACCCCCCCAGGAAGCCCAAAAGGAACTGGGAGACAATGTCCTTGTCCCGAGCGGTGCAGTCATAGGAGTTGGTCAAACGGATGGAACCGATGAGATTTTCCAAGTGGAATATAGGGAAGTAGATGCACCAAATGAATTCTATAATACCGCATTCAAAAAGCTGAAAGGTTTTATGGATGAGGACCAAAAAGAGATAGAAAAACATAGATATAAAGGGGACGATCATTATAAGATCATACGCAAACTGGGTAATGGCGGTTTTGGAGAGGCTTATCTGGCAGAGGATAAGCAGACCAAAGAAAGAGTTGTAATAAAGACTTTACTGTCAAAGCGCAGGACATCGGATACTGCAAAAAAATGGTTCCTTAGAGAAGCACAGCTTAGTATGCAGCTAAAACACCCCAACATTGTTCATACCTACGATGTTACAGAGGATGATGATCAGTACAAGATCCTGATGGAATACTGCAAAGGTGGGGATTTGGAAACATTTTTGGAGAAACGGGGAGCTCTTGATATAAAGACGGCTACCGCTATCATGTACCAGCTTTTGGATGCATTGATCTATACCAGTAATGTGACCGTTGATGCGAAATTGAAAGATGGCAGTATCGTACAGTCAAAAGGAGTCGTCCATCGCGATGTAAAACCGTCGAACATTCTTTTTGCAGGAGACAAAATAGATACGCTGCGGCTGGCTGATTTTGGGATATCAAAGGCTTACCGGCTTGCCGGTCAGTCAGCATTTACCATGAGTAAGGATATCAGATGTACCTTTGAATACAGTTCAAGGACATTACTTCGTAATGCCAAGTATGCAACTCCTGAAGTTGACGTATGGGCAGCTGCTGCAGTGTATTATGAGATGCTTACCGGAAAACGCGCCAGAGACAATGAAAAAGAGATGGACAGATTCGTAGCGGTTCTTGAGATAGATCCAATGCCGATCCGAAAAAGAAATGCTAAAATCCCGGTGGAACTGGCGAATGTGATAGACAGTGTTTTGAAGGAAGAAGGAAAAAAGGGCGGAACCTCTGCGATTGAGTTTAAGAATAAAATCAAAAGGGCACTGCAGTAAAACTGTGGGAAAAACAGAGTGGGAAAACCCATGTGGGAGGAAAGACAGATGGATTGTATCAACCAGATATGGCCGAAATGGACAACTGTATCGGTGTTAGGAGAAGGTGGATTTGGCAAGGTATATAAGGTGAAGCGGGAGGAATTTGGTTATGTATCCTATGCGGCAGTAAAGGTGATCCAGATTCCAAAGGATGAATCTGAGGCAAAGGAGCTGCAAAACTCCGGGATGGATTATGCTTCTATCCAGAATTATTATGAAGATGTTGTGAAGAAGCTGATCAATGAGATCAAGATCATGGCAACGCTAAAGACATCAGATCACATCGTATCCATCGAAGACTACGATATTGTAAAGAATGAGCTAAAAATCGGCTGGACCGTTTACATCCGTATGGAGCTTCTGGAAAGCCTGAACAATTATCAGCAGAGAAAATCGAATCTTACCGTTCCGGAATGTGTGGACATAGGAATCGACATTTGTTCGGCACTCATCGATTGTGAAAGTCTGGGGATCATCCACAGAGATATCAAACCGGACAATATCTTTAGAAATGAATATGGTTCTTATAAACTGGGTGATTTCGGTATCTCCAAGCAGTTGGAGAACACTAAGGCAGCAAAATCAGTGCTGGGAACAATGTACTATGTGGCACCGGAAGTAGTAAAAAGCCAGAGCTACGATCATACGGTGGATATCTATTCCCTTGGTCTGACCCTATATAAACTTCTTAATCAGGGGAGGATGCCTTTTATGCCGCCGGCCCCTGAACCCATGCTGCCAAGCGATATGGAATCGGCGATGGTCAGAAGAATATCAGGAGAAAAGATCCCTCCGATACCGGGACTGGATCAGGAAATTATGAAGATCCTCCAGAGAGCCTGCAGTCCGGATAGCAAAGGACGTTATCAGGCAGCGGCAGATATGAAGGATGCACTGTTACAGTGGAAGAATGGTACGTCTTCCAACCGGCAGAAAAATGCGAAGAAGGAAGCAAAGAAAAGCGCAGCCAGAAAACAATCAGCGGGCCAAAAGCATCAGCCATTACAAGGGGAGAAAAAAAGTTTTACCGATACAGCGATCGGAGAATTTTTGTTTTATGTGTGCATTCTCTTTTTCTTTGGCGGAATATTGCTATGCTTTGTAGTTCCCCATCCAATTTCCTTTATCTGGACGATATTCTTTGGATTCATAATCTTTAGAACTGCGAAAAAGAAAAGGCAGAAGGTGAAATAATGCTACTATATATCAGTGATTTGCATTTTGGACATAAAAATGCTATCGGCTTCGATCATCGTCCATTTGCAGATGTTGAGGAGATGGATCAGACATTGATCGAACGATGGAATAAGAAAGTCCATAAAAATGATGAAGTATATTTTCTGGGAGACCTTTGTTTCAGAAATGATAAGCCGGCGGAGTGGTATCTGGATCAGCTAAAAGGAAGAAAACATCTGGTTGTCGGGAATCATGATATGAAACTATTGAAAAATGAGACAGCCATGACATATTTTGAAACGGTAAATATGATGGTATCTGTCAGAGACCATGATAAGTTAAACGTGCTTTGTCATTATCCTATCGCAGACTGGAATGGAGGCAGACATGGCAGCTGGCATATCTATGGACACATCCATAACAGTACAGATGCGGTTTATCAGTTTATGAAGACACAGGAACATGCACTGAATGCAGGATGCATGATCAATAACTATGCACCGGCAACCTTTGATGAACTGATCGAGAATAATAAAGCATTCCGGAGAGAGAACTGTGTTTAAAAAGTCATAGAGAGTCCGGATATGGTCATGCATGAAATTAACTTATATAAAGAGAGTCTCTGTTTCATGGAATTTCCATTTGCAGAGACTTTTTCTTATTGTTATTTATGTCAGTTGCTTTTCTGATTTAGTTCGAGTATAATACGAAACAACAACATATTATTTTCTTATCTGATTATCTATGATTTTCTTCACATTCTCAACTAATATTAAAATTAAATTTTTTATCACTAAATGCTATTATATATTTCATTGACGTACGTAATAATACGTGCTAATATGAAAATATAAGGGAAGGAGTACAAATGCCGATGACCTCTTATGAGATGATAAAACATCTCAAAAAGCATGGATTCAAAAAAGTAAGTCAGAATGGTTCTCATGTAAAAATGATAAACTATACTACAGGCAGGTAAACTATTATACCTTATCATAACCAAACATTAAAACGTGGTCTTGAACAGGCGATTCTAAAACAAGCTGGTCTAAAATAATAGATATGGAGGTACATTATGAATAAATTATTCTATCCTGCCATTTTTCATAAGGCAGAAGAGGGGGGATTTTGGATTTCATTTCCAGACTTGCCTGAATGTTTTTCAGAAGGTGATAGCATGAGTGAGGCGTATACAATGGCAGTAGATGCATTAGGATTGGCACTTACCAGCCGCGAAAAAGAGCACAAGGAGATTCCAGAGCCATCGACTCCGGATATTATCACACTGGAACAGGATTCCTTTCTTGTTGTCATTGAATTTGATATGCTTGCATACAAAAAAAGAACGAATCCCAAAGCTGTCAAGAAAACACTCAGCATCCCCGAATGGTTAAATGAAGAAGCGACTGCTCTCGGGGTGAATTTTTCTCAAGTATTGCAGGAGGCACTCATTGCAAAAATAGGGGCGAAATAAAATCAAAAGCTGTCGAATCAGACGTTACTCTGATCGGCAGCTTTTAATTTGTTGAAATATGAGAATGATAACAAAAAGTCCCCCATGAGATGGTAAAATTAAAATAAGCTAAAGTGACTGCGAAGGGGGAACAAATCATGGATAAGAAATTAATCTATTTTTTTAAGGTACATGACAAAGAGCATCTGGCCTTATACATAAAGGAAAGCAAGCTGTCCGGTCCGTTGGCGGCACTGCATTTTTATAAAAACAAAAAGACGATAGAATTTCATGGAAAGGAAACGCTTCAGTATTGGATTGAGAATGCTGACCGGCTTGCCACCCGTATACAGCCGGAGAAAACGATGGTAGCGCAGATCCGTCAGGTATTTCCCATCGTTCCATTTGTATATTCCATCCGTGACTTTTGTGAGATTTATTGCGGATATGGATATGACAGAGAAAGTGATGTTGATGTCCAAACTGTAGAAAATATCGATTTTGCTTCTATGATACATAATTCAGACAGAGACATTGATCTTGGAAGAGGAATCAATAAGAGATGTTGGATCAACAGTTGGTACTATGTGATCGACGGGGTAGAGCATGCAGTACTGGTAGCAGAATTTGCCGAGATAATGAAATCTGAGACAGAAACCATCAGAGAATCCAAGTGGATGGTGATAGGGAAAAACTATTGGTATGTGCAGAAAGGTTTGAGTCTGAGGGATGTTTTTAGTACAGATTACTTTTGCCATAAACGCGGTCTGGATATATTCTATAAACTCTATCCCGAACTGATGTTAGAAGAATATATGAATAAGGGCGGAAGGCATCCAGTCAGATTCCTCTTGTCCCCTTACGTGAATGCAAGAATAGAGTTGCTGGGCAAATGCGGACTGGGCAATTTCAGCGATAATTTTGAAGACTTGCCCAAAGCAAATCCTTTTGCAGCAAAGGCAGAAGACTTGTTTGGGGTATACAAACAGACTCTTCGAAGCATGAATGATTATCATGGAAAAAACCTGATCATTGAGAGAGGATTTTGTTTTATAAAAATGATACAGGATTATCAGCCAGCCATATTTGAACATGAACTGACCTATAACAGCATCTGCTTTTTAAAGGATTATTGGGATGAGAATGGAAAAAGGACAAGAATGTACAGGAGCTTTTCAAAACGGGACGTGCTGCGTGCAGTCCGGTTTTTGAATGGGCAGTATCTGGAACGGGGCAGTGATCCGGAGGATTATGACAGCGATGATGTCATATGGATGCCCTATGAAAACTTTCGGGATTATCAGATGATGTGTGAAGAAATGAACTGCTACCCCTATGGCAAATTTCCCAGGTCAACGATGGAGGCACATCAGGCGGCGGTATATCAATACATAAAGATGTATAGAAATGATACAGATAAGGCGGTAGAATTCCACAGAAAAACAACAACTTATAAATACCTGAAAAAATGCTGGGCAGATAAAAAATATGAAATTATTGCTCCCATGGTTCTGGAAGAAATGCTAAAAGAAGGAATCGAACAGTGCAGCTGTGTTGCCAGCTATATCGATTTTGTTCTGGAAGGAATCAGCCAGATATATTTTATGAGAAAAAAAGACGATCCGGGCCATCCGCTTGTAACCATAGAGGTACGTGGAAATGTGATCAGGCAGGCATATGGATTTGCTAATAGACATTTGGACTTTGAGGAGCAGGACTTTATGAAAAGATGGGCGGACGAAAAGCATCTGGTGATCAGATGCCATGGAATCTATACCATCAGGGAATATGAAGATCTGACAAGTATGTACCAGTATGAACCAATGGATCAGTATGAACTGGATCTGGACGATGTCATCGATATGATCGAGGAGGGGGAGGATATCCTGCAAAAGACGAAAAGCGGGAGGACACCTCTGTTTGTGGCTGTTGAAAATGATGACTATGAAGTGGCCGAATACCTTCTGAACAATGGCGCCAGTATCAGCGAATCTGTACTGATCAACGGATTTGGGATCTTCCATGAAAGTATGCTTCCGTGGATAAGTCCGGGTATCATGATGCTCCTCAAATTACATGATACAGACCAGAAATTCCAACAGATATGTTATAATGGAAAGACACCTGTGGAGTTCGCAGCGGGTATTGCATCTGATCTTGGACAAAAAGAATCATTTCTTGAACTTGATATCGAAGTTGAAGAGGAAGGAGATGGGCAAAATGAAATGGGATGAAATAACATATACCTTGCTAAAGCCATACGAAAGAAAATATAAAAAACCTTTGGAGAATGTGAGAGTTGTCTCGGATACCCATGGAAGTCCGGATTACTGGAAGGCTCTTGAAGATGCCCAAAAAGCACGATCATTGATCATTCATCTTGGAGATGTGATCGACAGGGGCCCTCAGTCGGTGGAAATCCTGCAGGAAAATATAAAAAATCCCTATGTGCTCCAGCTTCTCGGCAACCACGAATCCATGTTCTTAAACTTTGTGGATGCAGTTCTTGAGTATGCGTATGAACATGAGATAGAGATTGAAAATGATGCAGAGCGTTTTTGGGATACGGCAGATAATGCATATCTTGATGAGACAAAACAGTGGGTCATGAATGGCGGCGGAGTTACCATTTCCGGCTTGATGAAACTCTCTTATAAAGAACTGATGGAAATCTATCATTATCTGATGCAGTGTCCCTTGTCTGTGGAACTGACGGTCAACAACAAGGAGTATTATCTTGTACATGGCCGTCCGGGAAATAACTGGGAGAAGCTGTGGGGAGAGGTGAAGGCAGGGGATATATTCTTTCGCGGCAAGAAGGCAACTGTGTTTGGCCATGTACCTACGATTGTTTACGATCCATCAAAGAAAGAACCGGAGATCTACAGGGAAGAACATATCATAGGAATCGATACAGCAGCAGGATTTCCGGATTTTCACGGAAGGGTATCGATGCTGCAGCTGGATGATCTGAAAGAATATTATTATTAACAGGGGGGATTATGATGAGAGGTATTAGGAAAATAGGCATAACTGGAGATACCCATGGGGAGGACTTGAGGCTGACCCATGAAGGCTATGGGATCAAGGGAAATCTTGGGGAAGAAGATGCACTTATCATATGCGGAGATTTTGGCTATATTTTTTTCGATAATGAAAGGGAAAATGCTTTTCTTGACAAGTTGGAGAAGGAATGCAAATTCTTAGTCATGTTCTGTGATGGCAATCATGAAAATCATCCACGGATTTCACAATATCCGGAAGAAGTCTGGAATGGCGGGAAGATCCACCGGATCCGGAAGAATGTGATCCATCTCATGCGCGGACAGATTTATGATATTCAAGGACATTCCATTTTTGTGATGGGCGGAGCGTACTCTATCGATAAAGCGATGAGACAAGAAGGGTACAGCTGGTGGCCTCAGGAGATGCCTTCCCAGGAGGAGTATGATGAGGCAACGAAGAATCTGAAAGAACATGATTTTAAGGTGGATTACATCATCACTCACACCGCACCGGATGACACGATGAGCCTGTTTTATCCAAATCACAAAGATGAGCAGGAATTGAATTCTTATCTTGAGTGGGTTAGGGAAAATACTACCTACAAACACTGGTATTTCGGGCACCTTCATCAAACCAAAGACCTCTGGAGAAACCAGACGGTTTTGATGTATGGAGTACGGGATCTGGCAACAAATGAAATCATATTTCCAGACTAAATCAGATGTTGAAAAACTTGTGAAAAAGAATAAGCACTGGTATGATAGAGGGTAGAGCAAAGAGAAACTTTCGGAGGTAGACAAATGCTTAAAGAAGAGCAAGCAGCAAGAGAAATACCGCAGGATGTATTAATAAATGGTGAAAAGGTATATGCAACAAAGCTTTATTCTGTTATAGCTGATTTCTTTTCCCTGTGTCAGGAAATGGAAGAAAATATGTATATCATGCCATTTTTCCATAGAAGCATAATAGGCATAAAAAGAACAAGTGAAGTTTTCGATAAGATAAAAAAAGTTGAAAAAACTGACATTCACTACAGAGTAATGAAACGAATGTACAAATATGCTTATTATGAACAAATCATAAATCATGAGATACCTGTTTCACATGAGATATTTTCGTTCATGGAGACAGACAGTACAAGCCTCTGGATAAGCACGATCGAGGATGATAGAATGGGATTTTTGATCGCACCAACACAGGAGAAGCTGGAGCAGGCGAAAGCAATGGCAAAGAAATTCTTTTTCCCTGATCTGTCTATAAAGAAGTTTAAAAAGAATCAGCAGATTCCGATAACAAAAGTAAATATTGCGATACCGGAGCATATGGAGTGGATAGAAAAATATGCAGGCAGAGTATATGCTTCTAAAACAAACGGTCTTGGCGCAGTTGCCTCAAAAACAGTAAAAAAAGGCAAAAAAAAGGTAGAAGAATCTTATATATCTATTGGTATCGGTGATTTTACCAAAGCAGGTCAGAGCCTCGCTAATGAACATTATATGCTGGTCCAGGAGATGACTGAAGATGGGAAAATATATGTGGATTCGGAAGAAAGGCTTAAGGAATATGGCATTTCCACGTCATAGATTAAAGCTATAGTACTGCTCAGATTCTATTTGTGGAAAAACTGTCGGCGAAATTCTTTCGGAGTGCATCCTTTCATCTCCCGGAAGATCCGGTTAAATGTCTGCTGATTGTTATAGCCGGATTCGACAGCTATGGTTAATATGTTTTTATCAGTGGTAACAAGAAGGATCTGTGCATGATCTATACGCAGAGTATTGATATATTGGGAAAAACTGATCTTGAGTATATTGGAAAAGATACGTGAGATCGTGTATTTGCCAATCCCAAAAACAGAAGAAAGATGATCCAAAGACAGCTCCTCCTGAAAATGAGTAGAAACGTAGAACAATATTTTACTGGTCATATCATGGGTCGTATTTTGGACATCAACAAAGTTGAGGTTGGAAAAGATACGGCACAGGATGAGGGAACACAAGGTGCTTTTTAAAGGTATATTATCTTCACGGGGATCCATCTGCATAAGTCTTTTTTCGGCATAGGAGATATCTTCATGGAGCTGATCAGCATGGATGCACGGATTGATAGGATACTTTCCAAGGAGGATTTCTCTGTGCATGGGAAGAAGTTCAGGATCACAGTTTATAATGTTGATACAGGTATCCTCTTTTTTTGAAAATACATGATAATCGTGTGGAATATTTGGAAAAGAAATGGCAAGATCACCGGGCTGCAGATGGTAAAGCCCGGTACCGATCTGCATCGTGACATCGCCGGATATCACATGGGAAATCTCAATATAAGGATGTATATGAAGCGGGAAATAGTTGAATTCCTGCTTTTTTGTATGGTCAGGCGAGATAAAAGATCCGGTAGCTGATATCTGAAACCAGTTATATTGAAATTCATAAAACATAATCTATTCTCCATATGCAATAATTGTGTGGAATTTCTTTTGAATTGTGATACATTGTACAACGTGGATTGTTATAATGTCAATAATAAGTAACCGAGTTATGCGACTTTATAAAAATATATATAATGAAAGGATATCATAATGAAAAAAGAGATCAGGATACAGGAGAGTGGATTATCTGTCAGTATCAGAGTCAGAGATGATGGAGTGACAGAATTGGCGGATTTTACAGCTGCCGGTGTTTTATCCGGCGGGATGGATGAAGCGGAGAATGAAGAAATATATCATCCGATCATTGAACTTCAGGTGACTGGTAAGTCCACCAGAGGAATGCATGCATACAAACATAATCAGAGCAGTGCGTCTCTGGAGCTGCGATACATAGACCACAGCATGGAAGAACGGACAAACGGGAAAGAACTCGTGATCCGGTTAAAAACAGATGATGAAGTCTATGCATCTTATCACATGCGTTTCTTTCAGGGGGTCCCGGTTGTTCAGGTGTGGACTGAACTGGAGAATAAAGGTAAGGAAGACGTGGGGATTGAATATGTATCATCCTTTATTTATCAGAAGATTTCCGGCAATGGGGAACTGCCTTATTACGATAAGACTGATATCTATACGCCTCGCAACAGCTGGGACTGCGAAGCCCAGTGGAAGAAAGACGATATCCGGGATCTGAATCTTTCCCTGATGCCTGTGACCGGATTCAATACACCGGGTTTTGGCATCAACAGATATTGCTATGGAAGCAGCAGTTCCTGGTCATCCTGTGAATATCTTCCGATGGGATTTGCCCAGGATAAGGAAACCGGTGAGACCTATTGCTTTGAGATAGAGAATTCTGGACAATGGCTGGCAGAGTACGGCTCAGATCTGGGCAGCAGATTATACCTTGCGCTTAGCGGCCCTACGGAATCAGAAAATGGCTGGTGGAAAAATTTAAAAGCAGGTACAGCGTTTACTACTGTCCCGGCAGCATTTGGTGTGGTGAAAGGGGATATAAGTGAAGCTGCAGCCGCTCTTACTCTCTATAGAAGAATGATCCGCAGACCAAACACTGATGATGAGAAGTTGAATGTGGTATTTAATGACTATATGAACTGTCTGATGGGAGATCCGACGGATGAAAGAGAAAGGATGATCATCGACAAGGCTTCTGAGATGGGCTGCGAATATTACTGCATGGATTGTGGCTGGTATGACAAAGGATATTGGTGGGATCGTGTAGGAGAGTGGATGGAATGCCAGGAACGTTTTCCGAATGGCATGAAGGCAGTCTGCGATTATGCCAAGAGCAAAAACATGGTCATGGGACTGTGGCTTGAGATAGAGGTAATGGGTACAGCATGTGAGCTTGCCGCAAAACTTCCGGATAACTGGTTCATATGCCGTCATGGAAAACGCCATATAGACAACAAGAGATATTTGCTTGACTTTAGAAATCCTGAAGTACGCAAGTACTGTATGGATGTGGTGGATCGTCTGGTCAGGGATTATGGCGTGGGATACTTCAAAGTGGATTACAATGTTACGATGGGATATGGAAGTGATATCGATTCGGACAGTTGTGCGGATGCTATCCTTGAACATTACAGATGCCTGTATCAGTGGTATGAGGAGGTTTTCAGGAAACATCCGGAGCTTGTTATCGAAAATTGTGGATCCGGCGGACAGCGTATGGACTATGGGATGCTGAAACTTTTGAGCCTCCAGTCGACCAGTGATCAGACAGACTATATTTCCAATTCTTATATTGCTGCCAATGTAGCCAGTGCAGTGACACCGGAGCAGGCAGGTATGTGGGTATATCCATATGAAGATGAAGATGAGCATGTTATCTATAACATGGTAAATGGTCTGCTCCTTCGCCCTTATATCAGCGGTATGGTTTGGAAATTAAGTGACCAGAGTATGAACCTGATGCAGGAAGGAATCTCTCTTTATAAGAAAATCCGTACAGATATCAAAGATGCTGTTCCGTTCTTTCCGTTGGGATTTTCCAGCATCAAAGACAAAGTACTTGCTTATGGCGTGCGAAAAGAAGATATCGTATACTTATCTGTATTTACACCGGGGACAGATGAAGCACTGATCCCCCTTGCATTTGGAAAGCAGATCGAAGATGTATCTGTGATCTATCCGGAAAGTGTAAGATGTGAGTATGGGGTCAGCGAAGATGGACTGCGGGTGCATATGCCGCAGGAAAAAGCAGCCAGACTCTTTAAGATTATCTTGAAAGCAGATAAGACTCCGGCGGATTGCTGAGAGGTTCAGATGTATTATGTCAGCATAGCTGACGAGCCGCTTACAGCAAGTACGCCGAGGCATACTTGAATTTGAAATAAAAAGAAGATGCTGTGTCCAAGTGATCGGACACAGCATCTTCTTTTTATAATGGATCTTTAATTACTCAGCTTCCTCAGACTCAGAAGTTTCATCTTCAGCCGCAGCTTCTGTATTTTCCTTTGGAAGTGGAACATAGTTGCGGTCTGTACTGCAGGAAGATAATTCCTCGTCCATCAGGTCATCAAGATCGTCAAAATCTTCTTCTCCAAGAGCGTTTACGTCTTTACATTTTTTTACATATGCGATAGCACCGCCGACAGCAGCACCAGCGACAGCCAGTCCGGCTACAGTCTTTAATATACTTTTCTTTGCCATGTCAAATTCTCCTTTAAAGATATAAGAGTTACAAATATAGATTCATTCTAATACTTTTTAAGGGAAAAAGAAAGACCTATTTAACCAAAATACTTGAGTTTCCGCAAAATGTAATTTCAAAAGAGATAACTTCTTCTAAAGTACCAATCTGTCCTATTTTTGAAAAAAATGAAAAGACAGTATTGT
>SAAH01000321.1 GCA_009929525.1 Clostridia bacterium
GCATGCCTGTGGACATGACGCTCATTCAGCAATGCTGCTTGGCGCTGCGAAAATACTAAAAGAGATGCAAAGCGAACTGACAGGTAAAGTGGTTTTACTCTTTCAGCCTGCTGAAGAGACGACCGGTGGAGCAAAAATCATGATTGAAAATGGCTGCATGAGGAATCCTGATGTAGATAGGTTCATAAGCTTTCACACCGGCTGCTTATTCGAAGGTTTCAGCAATGGTATGTTTGGTTGGAAAAAAGGACCTCTAATGGCAGCAGTGGATTCTTTTAATGTAAAGATAGTCGGGAAAGGAGGACACGGAGCAAGGCCTAATGAATGCATTGACCCTATTCCCATATCATGTGAAATAATTCAGGCTCTTCAGCGTGTAATAAGCAGAGAATTAAAACCGGTACACGGTGCTGTAATTACTGTAGGTCTAATACATGCAGGAAACATAGTCAACGTAATTCCTGATAATGCTCAGTTCGGAGGTACTATCAGAACGTTGGATGAAGAGGACAGGAATTATGTTCGAGAGCGTCTGCCAGAAATAATAGACGGTATAGCCAAGGCTCACAGAGCTAAAGCTGAGATCGATTTAAAACCATATTATCCTGTGACGGTGAATAACGAAGAGGTAACAGAATTCCTTGCAGAATCAGCAAAAAAAGTTTTAGGAGATAATAACGTTGCAGAAATATCCGAACCTTCAACCGGGACAGAAGACGTAGCATATTACCTCCAGGAAGCCCCGGGCAGCTATGGATTTTTTGCTTCATCTGCACCTCACTCAGATGGCATTAATTACCCTCATCATAACTCAAAATTTAGAGTAGACGATTCAATTCTTTATCTTGGTTCTGCAATTTTTGCTCAATGTGCAGTAGATTACCTAAACAAAAAATAAATATTTATAAGGGGGGCTTTTTATGAAGGCAGAAGGCGTTAAGAAGGATAAAGGTTTTTTTACATCAATGCATCCAAGTGTTTTGATCTTTTTATTGATCATTTTAGCTACTATTGCAACTTATGTAGTGCCTGCCGGTTTGTATGACAGGTATACAGATGAAACGCTGAAACGAACTTTAATAGACCCAACCAGCTATCATCGTGTTGAACAGACTCCTGTTAACCCTTTCCAAATGATGCAGGCGATCTCAACCGGGATGAATGAAGCAGGCTGGATCATATTT
>SAAH01000049.1 GCA_009929525.1 Clostridia bacterium
AGGTCAAGAAACTCAAAGATTTAAAGGGAAATGCAAACTGGGTGGCTCTTATGCGGAAACGCAGAAGAAAAACTCTGGTAGTATGTCCCGAATGCCATAGTCCATACCCATACTCCAGTACAACCTTCCACATTCTTACATCTGTTCATTCTGCTTTGAATATCAGCTTTAATGTTCTTCTTTCCTGCATTTGCTG
The DNA here is from genome assembly GCA_009929525.1 of Clostridia bacterium. Taxonomy (GTDB): domain Bacteria; phylum Bacillota; class Clostridia; order Lachnospirales; family Lachnospiraceae; genus Oliverpabstia. The sequence goes on from SAAH01000049.1 coordinate 197, forward strand.
ATATTGGATTGTCCCAACAATCAGTAGCAACCGTTCCTGTATCTAACCCAATGCTCTGTGCATAGGAAATAGCATAATTCACATAGGGACTTACATCAAAACTTGCAGGCTGTTCCTTTACTGGTTCAGCTTGTGCAGGTGGTTCTTCTTTCACTGGTTCTTGCTTCGGTGGTTCTGGATTTGATGGGTTTGTCTTTTGGGGTGCAGCGTTATCAACCTTTGGCTGTTCTTCTTTTTTCGCAGGAGAAGTAACCTGAGATGTTGTCTGCTTATCTGTGTGTTTTGTAGTTGATGAAAGCTCGTTGCTCGTCACTGTCTCTGCGGCTTTAGAATCCTCTGTAGACTGCGTTTGGGGCAGTTCCTTAGTCTGTGTAGGCTTATTACTTTCCACTGTCTTATCCGTCTTACTAGCCGAAGAAGAAGTAATCACATTTGAATCATCTTTCGGACTTTCTTTGGCTGTCTGACCATTACATCCAACAAGAAATACAGCCATACAAACAATCACACTCCCCACGAATAAATACCTTTTCATCGCATTCACGCTCCTTATCATTTTGGATTTATCATACCGATATACCTGCCGATAAGCAACTTTGCGATGTGGAATCTTTCATCGTACCAGACATAGGCACTTGTACCAATCCTGCCTTTTGTTAGACAGTTATATCCAAGAGATAGATATATATATGAGATAGTATATATTATTTCGGCTGGTATATATCTTACTGCTGGTATAGGGGTTAGAGTGTGAGAAAGGGAAACAAGCAACTATCTGGAATCCCTATCGGCTCTATTACGCAAAAACTTGTTGTAATGCTCAAGAGCTTTGCACACAAAGTCCTCCGTTTGGCTTACTGGAACATTTTTCGGGATTAGATTTCTTACCCTATCGCCCCTAAGCACGATTTTTTCTTTCTGGTTCGGTTTCTCCTCGCCCATAATCGCTTGGATAACCTCCGTAGTCAGTTTTCCTTCACTGGCAAACTGTCGCATACGGATAGCCTGTGCGTGAGATGGGGTAGCCTCACTCATATCAATTTCATCAACAATATCCCTTTGACATTCTTCGTCAAGATACGACAATTCAACAGCAGGTCGCATTTTTATTTTTCCTTCATCAACAAATTCCAAAAGTTCTGGAACAAGGTTTGTAAGACGAATATAACGACGTATTTGTTCACGACTTTCGCCCACTTCTGTTCCTAACATTTCATTGGTTCGGTACTTCGACTCCAGTGGTGTCGAAGTTAAATCTGTCCTTTCCCCCTGTCTTTTCATTGCATCCAATCGCATTTTATATGCAAAGGCTTTTTCTGACGGAAGTATCTGCGACCTTTGATAATTGCTTTCAACCATCAATATGGTAGCTTCATCTCGACTTAATTCGACAACTTCACAACGCAGTGTATCTATTCCTGCAATTTTGCAGGCTCTTTTTCTACGATGTCCTGACACAAGTTCAAATCTGCCATCTTCCTTTTCTCTAACTGTTGCAGGAGTAATAACTCCTCTTTCCTTAATACTCTCCACAAGGTTGAGCATATCTTCATCATCACGAACCTTAAATGGGTGGTCTGGAAATTCATCAATTTCAGTTAATGGAATGTCTCTTATCTTAGCGACCTTTTCTTCATCTCGCATTTCTTGTGTTGTAAAAAAATCATCGAGCGTCGGAAGCGTGAAGTCGCTCTTTCTTCCTGCCATCAGCTAACACCTCCTTTGTGAAATCAGTGTAGGCTTTTGCCACTGTACTCTTTGGTTCATAAGCATAAATGCTTTTCCCCTTTGATGATGTTTCTGCCGCTTTCACTGCAATTGGAATTTGGGAACGATATATTTTCACTTGTGTTCCAAAACTGTTCCGCAATGCTTCTATGGTACTTCGTGCAAGATTTGTACGGTTATCCACAAGTGTAAGCAGTATTCCATCAATCTTTAAATTTGGATTGATATACTTCTTAACTTTAGAAATTGTACTTACCAATTGCGTCATACCCTTAGCAGGTAAATATTGAGCCTGAACTGGAATAATTACTCTGTCTGAAGCAGATAGTGCATTAAGCGTTATCATACCAAGTGAAGGCATACAATCAATTAAAACATAATCATAGTTCTCCTTTACTGCTGATAAATAATTCTTCAAGGTCGTTTCTCTGCTCATAGCATTCATAAGATTAAAGTCCATAGCAGACAGTTCCAGATTTGATGGTAACAGGTCAACACCCTCATCGTGGTGCAGAATACCTGACATTGGGTCATTCATCGTCTCATTCATTACATCTGATAATTTTGTTGCAAGCGTGATACCCAAGCTATCTGTATCTTGCCATCCAAGACAAGTAGTCAAATCCCCCTGCGGGTCTGCATCTAAAAGCAACACTTTCTTTCCCTGCATAGCAAGTCCTATCCCAAGATTAACCGTTGACGTTGTTTTAGTTACTCCGCCCTTTTGGTTACATATTGAAATCGTTTTGCAATTTGACATTTTGTCCTTCCTCCTCTCTTTGGACTTAATAGCCACAAATATTGTGACTATGTAGACAGCCGACAGAATCGGCTGTGGTTTTATCAGTATTTGTTCTCAACACCCCCTGATAGGGAAGTCACTAAGCAGCAGACTGCTAATCTGCCTCATAGGAATCTCACCTCTGCCGAGTTCTTCGCCAGCTCCGTAGAGAAGTATCATTATCATTCTGACTGTCATCGCCATATTAGGGGCAACCTAATACTCATATATGATTTTCTCGCTCTCTCCCTTTACAGGAGGTCTCGGCGTACCTTATATCATAGCTAAAATCATCAGAAATAAAGTCTTAGTGAATGTGTATTCAATTGTCAAATATCAAGTGAAGAAGCTCTGCAAACTGTCTTTGCAAATAAACCCCTTCACTTGTTTGGAATTGAACTACCATATGACAACCTATTTCCGAATATTTTTTAAAATATTTTTTCGCATAAAAAAACTGCCTGCTCTTTTATATAGAACAGACAGCCTTTAGACTTACACATATTTAATTTTTATCTTCTTTTTCTTTGCGTTTATCAGCTTACATAGAACTTCATCAGCAAGGTCAGTATACTTTCCTTGTGTGATAAGATTATTCCTTAAATTAACTAGCGACTCCATCACTTGCCTATATTCCTTTTCATCAAGATAAATATGATACTTGGTTTTTCTCATTCAAATCGCCTCCTTATGCACTGCTTTTCTCCATTCAAAGAATCTTTCTCGAATGAATTGTACATCTTTTTCCTCATCGGAAGAAATGAAGATATACATACTGCGGAATGCTTTCTTTATCTTAGAAGCATAGCTTACTTCATCCATTCCGATTTTATATGGCACTTTTATCAATTTAATATCTTGTTTGGAGCATAAGTGCTGCTTTAATATCTCCATTTTTTCAGTTCCCACACTTGTTTCAATGGCTATCTTTTCTTCCCTTATGTACATCTCCAGTGGAATACCGATTATCTTGTCATAATCGCTATAAACTCTTAGATTTTTCCTCTTAGCGTAAAACATAACCAGCAATCTGGGAAGGACACTTAAATATTCTTCTTCACAGACCTTACACCCCTTTTTCTCAATAGTCCTGTCAATGATTTTACCTCTCCACAAATGTCCTAGAGAACATTTCCACCAGACTATTTTCATTGAATTTCTCGAAACCTCTGTGGGCAGAACCTTCGTATTCTTTTCAAAATCCCACTCAGAAAGCAAATGAGCGTCTGTAGTTGCTAGGTCATTATATCCACTTAAAACCTCTCTATCCACACATACGGGGCATATAGAACCATTCACCCTAGAATGTATCACTGCTTTCCACTCATTGCCACACTTCTTGCATTTCCACCATACATTCTTTCTTGATTTTGCATTTACCATATCAGCTTCTAAAGGAAGATTCCTCTCTGACCACTCAGACGCAATCTGAGGGTATGTTGTACTCAAATCATTAAATCCTTTCAGAAGAATTAGACCGCTGCAATATGGACACTTACTGCCTCCTGAACGAGTGGATATTAGGGTACTCCATTCATTGCCGCACTCCTTACACTTCCACCATACTTTTCTATTTGCAAATACCGTAACCATATCAGGCATTAGTGGATAATTCTTCTTCGACCATTCTTCTGCAAGGTCTGGCTTTTGGGAAGCAAGGTCATTAAACCCTTCCAAGATAGAATTATGAGAACAATAAGGGCAACCCGTTTTACTAATTGCTCTGCTTTTCACAGTGGCTATCCATTCGTGTCCGCATTTCCCTTTCCATATGACTTTTTTACTTGAACCTATTGTTACCATCGTCGGCTGTAGGTCTTTATTCTTCTTCGACCACTCTTTCGCAAGTTCTGGTCTTAATGTAGTTAAATCGTTAATTCCTTCTACTGCTCTAGCTCCTGAACAGATGGGACAGCCTTCCCCATTGGAACGAGCCTTTATGCTTGTCTGCCACTCGTGTCCGCAAGAATCTTTCCACCACATTATTTTATTTGAACCAAAGGTCACCGTATCTGGAGTAAGTGGCAGATTCTTATCCGACCATTCAGCTATAAGCTCTGGATGTACTTCTGACAAAAGATTGCTCATATCAAACCATCTCCTTCCTCTGGCTTTATTATATGAAGAAAAGGACTTTCAATGAAGTTTGCGATTATACGAAAATATCTACAACGAAAAAAAGCCCTTTGAAAAAGGTTTATCCTCTCTCAAAGGGCAGCTCAGAAAATTTAAATTTTAGTCACTCATCTTTTCTTGGCACTCACTACATTCTTTATCGTGAATAGAAATAATACCGCCACATTTTATGCACGTATATCTTTCTTTCTGTTTTTCCATAAACGCTTCTAATCCATTCTCCTGAATAAACTCGCTATTTTTCATAAGACTTGTCTGATACCTTTTATTGTAACTTTTCTCAAGATTTTTTATCAACTTACAGGGGTAATCAGTACACTCAAAACAGTAAGATAACTCTTTGTCTCTGACACAGTCTTTAATCTTACATTTACGACAATGCTCTGGCTTTCCATTATCACTATTCAAACAACCTGCGCAGATTTTTTTATGATAGCAGTGTTTGTAGCATAACATACAATTCATTCCGCAAGGGGCAAACATTTTAATGTCAATACTATCTGTTGGCATCTTCATAGTTGGTCTCCTTTCAGTTTTACTTCATAACCAAAAATGCTTTGTATTTCATTTGCTTTTAAAAAATGGGCAATCTCATTCAAGACTGCCCATTCATTCTGTAAAATTATGCGATTTTTTACCCTCTGCACATTTACCTGCATCATTTGAGGTAAATTTGATGTAAATAGGTATTTTTCACCTTGTGTCTAAGTCCTAAACTCCGCATAAACACTGGGTTTCCTCTACTTATCGCTTGGCAATGACTTCATCGTCGGGAACAACAACACATCACGAATAGCAGCCGCATCAGTAAGCAGCATACACATTCTATCAATACCAAACCCAATACCGCCAGTAGGTGGCATACCGATCTCCAATGCGTGCATGAAGTCTTCATCGGTGGTGTTCGCTTCGTCATCGCCCTGAGCCAGCAGTTCTTCCTGTGCTTTGAAACGTGCTCTCTGGTCGATCGGATCGTTCAGCTCGGAGTAAGCATTTGCCATCTCCCATCCGTTCATGAAGAACTCGAAACGTTCTACATACTCTGGGTTTTCTGGCTTTTTCTTTGTAAGTGGTGAAATCTCTGTTGGATGGTCCATAACAAAAGTTGGCTGAAGCAGATGCTCTTCCACGAACTCTTCAAAGAAAAGATTCAGGATATCGCCTTTTTTGTGGCGTTCTTCGAACTCTACATTCTTTTCTTTTGCGATTGCTCTTGCTTCTTCCAGTGTATGGATCTCGTTCCAGTCAACACCTGCATATTTTTTCACTGCGTCTACCATCGTGATTCTCTCAAATGGTTTTCCCAGATCCATTTCGATACCATTGTATACGATCTGAGTTGTTCCGAGAACTTCCTGTGCCACGTAACGATACAGGTTCTCTGTCAGATCCATCATTCCATTATAGTCCGTATATGCCTGGTATAACTCCATCAGAGTAAACTCTGGATTATGTCTTGTGTCCAGACCTTCATTACGGAATACTCGTCCAATCTCATACACACGTTCCATACCGCCAACGATCAGTCTCTTCAGATACAATTCCAGAGAGATACGAAGCTTTAAGTCTTCATCCAATGCGTTGAAATGTGTCTCAAATGGTCTGGCTGCTGCTCCGCCTGCATTCGAAACCAGCATAGGAGTTTCCACTTCCATAAATCCCTGTCCATCCAGATATCTACGGATAGTGCTGATGATCTTAGAACGTTTGATAAAGGTGTCTTTTACTTCCGGATTCATGATAAGATCTACATATCTCTGACGATATCTCAGATCTGTGTTTGTCAGACCATGGAACTTCTCTGGAAGTGCATACAGACTCTTTGACAGCAGTGTCACAGAAGATGCATGGATAGATATCTCGCCTGTCTTCGTTTTAAATACTTCACCTGTGATCCCAATGATATCACCGATATCCATCTTTTTAAATGCTTTATAAGAGTCCTCTCCAATGATGTCTCTTGCAACATAAGACTGGATATCACCCTTAAGGTCACGAAGATTACAAAATGATGCTTTTCCCATCACACGTTTGAACATCATACGTCCGGCAAGTGTTACTGTCTTACCCTCGTATGCTTCAAAATCATCTTTCACATCTGTGCTGTGATTCGTCACATCAAATTTTGTAATAATAAATGGATCATTTCCATTTTCCTGAAGTTCTGCCAGTTTCTCACGGCGAACCTTTAATAACTGATTGATATCCTGTTCCTGAACCTGCTTCTGTTGATCTGCCACTTCGTTCACCCCTTCTTATTCTATGTTAAATATTTCTCTCGATTTTCAGTACTTTATACTGCATAGTTTCTCCATCTGCCAGTTCTACATTAACTGTATCGCCTGTCTTAGCGCCGATCAATGCTTTTCCGACTGGAGATTCATTGGAGATTTTTCCCTGAAGGCTGTTTGCCTCTGTGGATCCTACCAACTGGAAATCTACTTCTTCATCATATTCCATATCAAATACTTTAACTTTGCATCCAACACTGATTGTTCCGTCATCGACTTCATCTTCAACGACAACCTCAGCATTTTTCAGGATCTTCTCTATCTCTTCGATACGTGCTTCGATATCTCTCTGCTCATCCTTCGCTGCATCATACTCAGCGTTCTCTGAAAGATCTCCCTGTTCTCTTGCTTCTTTGATCTTACCTGATACTTCTTTTCTTTTTACTACCTTCAAATCTTCTAATTCATCTTCCAGTCTCTTAAGTCCCGCATATGTCAGTAAATTTTTCTTTGCTTCCATTCTTATCAGTTTCCTTTCTATTAAAATACATCTTCTATATCCTGTGTAAAATTATGTCCTTCACTCATAGATATTACCCCGGTGTGAAAAGAATTCCAATAATTACCGACTTCTTTCAATCCACTACCCGCATGTTACCTCATAACAATCACTGTATTATAAAGGAAGGTCATGAAAATGTCAACCATTTTTGTCTTTTATCCGCCATTTTAAAAATGTCAATATTAAATGCGACATTTTTTAAATTTATTTTTCTAGCCTATTTTTCTTAGTTCCTCGTTAAATAATTCCTCTGCGCTGTGGTAGGCATGTATGCGTCTTGGGTATTTGTTTATCCAGTTTTCTACCTCTGCTACCTCTTCCTCCGTTCTATTGTCAAAGTTCGTACCTTTTGGTATCTTGCGTCTGATTAGCTTATTTGTATTCTCGTTGCTGCCTCTCTCGTAGCTGCTGTATGGGTGGCAATAGTATAGCTTAGTCCTGCTGCCCTCTGCTAGTATAGAGCGCTCTAGCTCTTCACAATACGCAAACTCGCTGCCGTTATCAACTGTTATAGTCTTAAATACCCGCTTGAACATTTCGCCCCATTTTCTTTCTAGCCTGTCTACTGCCTCTACTACTGCATCTGCTGTATGTTCTGGCAGCTTAAATATAATCTCGTCTCGCGTTTTTCTCTCTGTCAGAACTAGCAGGCTGTTTTTAGATTTTCCGCGTTTTCCTACCACCGTGTCCATTTCCCAATGTCCAAACTCCTGCCGTGTGTCTATGTCCTCTGGACGTTTCTCTATGCTAGTGCCTGCTGCCGCTCTAGCTTGCTGCACCTTTTTGTATTTTCTTTTCTTGTTCTTCTTTACTGGCAGGTTTTTATTAGTCAATCGTAAAAATATGCCCTTGTCTATGTAGCTGTATAGAGTTGTTACGCATATTGTTACGCTAAACTCGCTCTCTTTTCCTTGCGCCTTAAGTTCTCCCAGCACTGCCGCTGGGCTGTAGTCCTCGTTTATTATCTTATCTTCTATATAATTGGCTAACTTAACGTCGTTGCCTATTTTGAGTGCGCCGCCCTTTGATTTTAGATTTTCTTCGTATTTGTCTTGGGCTATATCTGGGCTGTATCTTTCCTCTGTGGTTAAGTCTGAATTAAGCGCCGTAAATGTTCCTCGTTTTAGTTCTCTATATATAGTGCTGCGGTGTACGTGCAGCTGGTCTGCTATTTCCTTTGGTGTGTGTCCAGCTTTCTTAAGTGCCTCTATTTTAATTCTATCTGCTTTGCTAAGCTGCTTAAAACCTCTTGCCATTGTCTATACCTCTCTTTCGTGTCCAGACAATAAAATAACGCAATAGGTTTCTTTTTCTACCCACTGCGTTACGGTTTGCTGCTCTTTAGCAATTCTTCTACGCCTATCTGTAGCACTTTGGCAATTACCATTAGCTCGTAATCTGCTACAAATCTTGTGCCAATTTCTATGCGGCTTATGCTATCACGTTCTAAGGTTATGCCCTGCACTTGCAGTCTAGCTGCTAGTTCCGACTGTGATAGCCTTTGTTTTAGTCTTTCTTGTCTTATATTCTCGCCGCATATATTCTTTTTCCCGTAGTATGTGTATATCTTCATTTATGCGCCCCTTAATGTGTTAATGCTCTGCAATATTCTTGACATTAGCACACTAAGCCCCTAGAATTGTGTTAAAGGTCAGCACGTAACAAAAATATGTAACTGCTGCCACAAAACTTAAGAGAGTGAGGTATTATTTTTATGAAAAAGAAAACTATTGTTATGTATGTAATTGCTGGCGTGTTTATTTTATCTGCCTTTAGTGGTTTTTCGTCTGGCAGCATTACTGGTGGTGTTGGTTGTATTGTTCTTGCTGGTGTGTTTGGTTTCTTGGGTTATCGTTCCAGCTCCGTTAAATCGGTAAGCCAGCCCGCCGCTACTCCTGCCGCTACTACCGATAACTCCCCAGTTAAAGAATTTTATAGCTTTAAGCTGGCAGGCGTTACTTTTAATAACGACGACGGCACTAGCAGACAAAATATACTACGTGCCATACATTTTAAAGATGCACCATTTACAGACGGTGTAGAGCTTGGGCTTAATGCTTATACCTATGAGGGACAGCCCGCTTATGCAGTTACCGCAGACGGTCAGCAGGTCGGTAACGTCCCGCGTGACTGTATCCAATATATAAGTGATAATTTTGAACGTATCGAAGCTATCACGCATATAGAGGTATACGGCGGTGGTCGCAGTCAAGGCGGCGAAAAGATAAGCTACGGCGCAGAGGTTACGCTAAGATTAAGCGCAAAGTAGGTTAAAGGCAGCAAGGTTATTATAAGCCTGCTGCCTTTTCTTTATTCCTGTTTTGCTATCCATTTATCTTGTAACTTGCGCCTCTATTTGTTCCCAGTAACTTTCCGGCACGTCGTCCCCTAGAATGTCGTACAATAAGGCAAGCTCTACCCTTTCCTGCTCTGCGTACTCTGGGTTACTCTCCTTTATTCTTCCGTCTTGCAACTCTGCCAGTCTTGCGTACAGCATTTTTAGTATCTCTTCTTTGCTCTTCATTATTTGCTTTCTCCTTTTATCTCTAGTATCTGGTCTGCTGATGCGTTTAGCACGCGGCATATCGCAGCCAATGTTAATGCGCTCGGCGTTAGCTCGTTGTTTTCCCATCTACTAATATCTTTCTGGTACACTTTCATGCGCTCGGCTAATTCTTTTTGTGTAATACCTGCGCCTTTTCTTGCTTTTTTGATATTTTCGCCTAAATTCATTTACTTAATACCTTTCTTGCGTTCCCGCGCTCTTATTACAAGCGCTACGCATAGCTTAACCGCTCCTGCTACTACTAGAAAAATCCCTATTTTTAAAATCATACGCTTTACTTGGCTTTTGGGTTGTGATATATTTTAAATAGGCGGTGGGCTTTCGCCCACCTTGGTACTAACTTAACAGCTTGTCTATTAAAATAAGTACCGTTCCTATGATTAAGTCTATCAGTGCATTGATTGCTAGGTCTTTCCACTGTATAGGCTTTTTCTTATGTTTCTTTTTCTTACCCATTGCCGTTACCCCTTTCTAGTGCTTTGCACTTATTTGCTTCTTATCTCCTTTCCATGATTTAATTATATACCGTTTTCGGTATATTGTCAACGTTTTTATGAAAATATTTCAATAAATTTAAAGGGTACGCAGCTATATGCCGTGTACCCTCATTTTTATAATAACCCTGTATCGTTTTTTACTGCGTCCTCGTATTCTTCGTCTGCGTCTGCCGCCCAGTGCAATACTAGCGCCGTGGCTGCTGCGCCGCCTATTAGCCCAACTACAAAGCCTATAAGCATACCTACAATAAATAGCACTAATTTACTTAATGCTGCGAATGCTGCTAAGTGCTCCATTGTGCCCCCTTTCTACTGCTTAAATCCCCTAAGCAGTGTAAGCGCCTCTCGCAGTTTGTCTGGCGCTGTTTTTTCTTGGCATATTCCCCGCTGCTCTGGCTTTTCTCTTTCTTCTTTATACAGCGGGCATAAATCGCAGCCGCCCACAATACTGCAAGCTGCGTATGCCGTTATAATCTGTTGTGCCTCTATTTCTCCCATGGTTTTACTGTTTTACATAGTTTGGGTGCATATAACCTACTGTATTGCCTTTTTTGACATGATACCAGCCGTTTTGCTTAGTACCGTCCAGTAGTAATGCGTCCCCCTTGTAAGCTGCCGTAAGGATAGCGTAACCAGTGCCGCCACCTTTTCTAATTCGCACGCCATTGCCTGTGCAAGTTGCCTTTATTGTAAAGCCTGTTGCTGGCTGCTGCGCTGTGGCTGCTGTTTTTACATAGCTTGGGTGCATATAGCCAACTACCCCGTTGTAGCATACATGATACCAGCCGTTTTGCTTAGTACCATCTATCTGCATTGCAGCGCCTTTGTTTACGCTTGTTAAAATACCGTAGTTAGTACCGCCGCCTGTCCTAATTCGTACGCCATTGCCTGTGCAAGTTGCTGTACCTGTTGCTTTAAACGTGCTGGCTGCTGGTGTCTGTGTTGTCCCGCTGCCTGCATTGCTGCCGCTCGTTACAGCTATGGTGGTGTGGTGTCTCTCGTTAAGCAATATGTCGCCTGCTCTTATGTAGGCGTCGCTTGTTAAGTACTTTCTGTCTGTAAGCACTTTTGCGCCTGCTGCCTTAAGCACACTCTTAAGGTTTCCAGTGTATGCAGCTGTGCTTACGTTTTTCATTGCCGCATTGCCCAGCCTGTAGCCTGCGCCCTTTACGATTGCTGCCACTCCGCTGCTGCAATCTGCCTCGCACTTAATTGTTATATTCTCTGGCTTATAGTCGCTTGCTGCAAGGTGTTGCCAGAATGTCCCGCGCTGGTTCTGGTCGTATCCTACTAAGTTGTTCTGCGCTGCTGCTCTTGCCATCTGCGCTATAAGCGCTGCCGTGGCTGCATCTTCAAAGCGTAGTACGCAGTCCCATGGTTTGTTGTACCATGCGCGTAGCTGCCACTCGCCGCCCGTCTGGTCGCCTGCTGCCCCGCCGCTGTATCTGTTGTTTTCATCATGCCCGCAATTTGATATTGTTACGCCCATATTACTGCCCTCTGCTTTCTGCTGCGTTGTGCCTACTGGTTCTAAAAATAGTGCCTTTTCCTCTGCCCTACGTCTAACCAGTCCTGCCAGCACTTTGCCGCCGCTCTTGTTGTACTCTGTGATTTTCTCCGCTACTGTTGCAGCTGCCCTGCCGCTTACTAATTTCTTAAGGTTTCCCGCTCCGCAGTTATATGCAAAGCTAACTAACGCGTCGTATTGGTTCTGGTTTGGCGTAAAGCTCGTGCAGTATTTATTTACCGCTGCCTCTGCTGTTGCTAAGTCCTGCTTTAAGTATGCCTCTGCCTGCGTCTGGTTTATCTGCATACCCGCTGTAACGTCTGCGCCATAATGCCCGTACCCTATTGTGTAATACTTTTCTGTGTTCACACATTTATACGCTGTAAGTCTTAGCCCCTCGTACCTCTCTATAAGTTCTATTCCCTTGTCTGACGTTTTCAAGTTAGCCCTCTTTTCTACTTTTTATATCTGTCGTAGAGTTCCTTAAGTGTATCCCAGCCATATATAGCTAGGTATCCTATGATAAATGCGCCAAATACTGCAAGTACTACATAATACCAGTACAGCTGCATACTTGTTACCGCCGCGTATATAATCATTGCCAGCACGCATACTGCAATAGAAATAAGCAGCACGTATGCTTTTGTTGGCATTTTCTTAATTACTGGTAATTCTTTTGTCATTTCTACAATTATGTTAATAACAAAGGCTAAAAAACCCATGATACCCATAATAACTACTGCGTTCTGTGCTAAATACTCTAACATTATTACTACCTCTCTTTCTTATCCCAGTTTCCCTATGTCCTCTAATGGTTCTGCTGGTGGTGTTGGTTCTGGTTCTGCTGGCTGCGTTTTCCCACCCAGCATATTGCTGGTTATTATCTTTGCTGCGTTCTCTACGCCAGCCTTTACCATGTAACCGCCTACAACTACTCTAAATGTCTCGTTTGCCTCTGTTACCAGTGTGCTTAGGGCTGTAGTGTCCATTACGACTGCCATAGCTTTGTAGCACATTAGCATTGCATATACAAAAGAGACAAAGTAGAGCGCTGCTGTTATCAATACTACTTTCTTGCTAAACTCCCATATCCAGTACAGCGGCGTGCCGTTTTGTTCCTTGGCTTTCTTTTGTTCTGCCTTTGCTTTCTGGCGTATTCTTGTTTTTGCAGCTCGCAGCTGCGCTCTTTTTGCTCTTTGCATCTTAGTTGCCTTTTCTTTCTCTAAGTTCCTGCTCGATATTGTTAAGTCGTTCCTCGTGCCCGTCTAGCCGCTTATGCTCCGACTTTTGCGACGCTTTTATAAGTATAATGTCTTCGTGGTTCTCTTTGGTGTCTTGCTTTACCGTGTTAATTTCTTCTTTTATATCTGATAGCATACTTTTAATATTGTCTAAAGCAATCATTATGCTTGTCTGCTTTGCTGTCTCTTCTTTGGTGTCGTCCTCTGCTGCCTTTTTCTGGTTCTTTGTTATGTTTCCTGTGTTTACCACCATCATAATTAGCGATACTAGCAAGGCAGCTATGGCAATATAGTTGGCTGGTGTCATGTAAGCGCGCCCCTTTCCCGCTAGCTCTAGCCCTGTTTTGTTGCCGCCGTCTACGGTTACTACTGGCTGGCTGCCTGCGTCGTCTGCCGCCCCTTGCACATAGATAAAGTTTTTATAATTCTCTATGCTGTCCTCGTACTCTTGCTCGTTTACGTTGTCAAAGTCTCGGCTGAATATGCAAGGCGTGTTACCCTCGCTGTTTGTCGCTGTTAGGTCTTTTCCTTTGTAGAGGTAAAAGCCAAATGTTTTGCTGCGCTCGTTTACCAGAATATCGTAGCCTAGCTTTCCGTCTTGGGCTTTCGCCTTTACTTCTAGCCCTAAGTCTACGTATTTTTCGTTGCTGTACTCCACGGCGCTGCCGCCTAGGTTTTCCTGCGGCAATAGCGCAAACTGTGTAAATCTTCTCTTTGTGCTCGCGCTGCTGCCGCAGTTGTTTTTTACCTGTGTGGTTATAATGCTCTGGCAGGTTGCGGTAGTTACTAGCTGCGGGTTTACCACTCTCTTGCTTAGCCAGTTACCCAGCATAAAGCCCTGTGCCTCTATCTGCTCCTGCCCTTTCTCGTCTTTGGTTATGTGCACGTATGTTATTTGTGCTGCCCTGCGCCAGATACCGCCGCTACTGTCGTGTATCTCTTGCTTGCCGTCGTGCTTAATTATTATGTTTCCCTGCACAATTAAGTTGCTGTTGTTGCTTGTGATAGGTGCAAGTAAGCTAAAGCTGCCTACGTCAAAGTATTTTATTTTCCATATAAGCGTAGCCAGTTCGTCTACCGCTCCTAGCGGTTCTAATGTTTTACTAAATACTCTTAGCTCCATATGCTTATACTCCTAAATACTTGGCGCTGTAGAATAGTGATACTTCTAAGCTGTTTACGCCGCCCTCTGCGTCATATCTAAATACGTTGTCGCCTATTTCAAGCTGCATAAATGTACTGTCTACGTCAATGTACCTAAAATAGTCGCTTGTCTCGCCTTTTCGTGTAAGTGTTGCGCCTTTGCTGCCGTATTCCGTTGTAATCTCTACAACGTCGCCCGTTTGCAGTGTCGCATTTATCTGTATGTACTCCTGTGTATCTACGTTAAGCAATATAGGATTTACCACCGTACCTAGTGCCGTAAATTTTATGCGCATACCCGTGGATACGTCGCCAGCGTTGTAGCAATCTACTATTACGCTTTCCTCGCGGTATCCAAATATCATGCTTTCGTCGTTATCCTCTTCTATCTCACAAGGAAACTCCCACGCAGCTACCCAGCTCGCTATATCTTCTTTTATTTCTTCCTCTTCCCGCCAGAACGGGTTGAGGCAGTTAAAAGTAATGTCGAACTTATTAAATACATTGTTTTGCTTTCTGTAAAACTCTGGGCTGTCGTCTATTCTGCAATCAATTACCCGTACAAAGTCCCCAAAAATATAGGTTAACTTTCCTTGTAGGTCTGGGTTAAGTATTTTAATGGCTTGGCGGCGCAGGTTATACGCCTGCGCTTTATCCCTTGTCTTTAATGCTCCTGTTATCGCAATTTCTCG
Organism: Clostridia bacterium; assembly: GCA_009929525.1. Taxonomy (GTDB): domain Bacteria; phylum Bacillota; class Clostridia; order Lachnospirales; family Lachnospiraceae; genus Oliverpabstia. The sequence goes on from SAAH01000049.1 coordinate 15,281, forward strand.
CGGCTCTATGCGCTGCCCTATGAATGTGTCGCCATGCTGCCCCATACTGTTAGAGCTGTATATAGTGTTTTTTACGTCCGATATTCCCGATACGTCTATACTCACGTTGCAATGATAGAGACTATTTACGGCGTTAAACTCTAGGCTTTCGCCTCTTTCGTTTTTGTATATCAGTCTTTCGTACTCCATCTTTTACACCGTCCTTGCTATCGCTTTAAAATTCTTGGCAGCTTGTTTCTGTTGTGCTGCGTAGTCTGTCTCGTTAGCATATATATACTGGTTTACAACTAAGCCGCCTGCTGCACCGCCGCCTCTTGGTTTCTTTGGGTTGTCTGTATCTATGTCGAAGTCTACAGTTGGGTTTACGTCGAACTCGCGCGGTATACTTCCCTGTATGGTGTCCTTAACGTCTTTCATTCCATCTTCAAAGCCAACGCCGATACCTTGGGCTAGGTATATACCTATCTCGTCACGCATAAGCCGCGACGGGCTTTTTATACCGAAAAGGTTTTTAAGGAAGTCTGTAACATTTCCTACCCAGCCGCTTATCTTGTTCTTTATCCACGTTGTACCTGCGCTTATTCCATTCCAGATACCCTGCACCATGTTGTCGCCAATACTGCTAAACGTGCTGCCTATATTGCTAAATACTCCTGTAATCCCTCTTACTACACTTTGCATAGCTCCCTTGGCTTTGTTTAGCATATTCGTGCCCCACTCGCCTACTTTGGCTACCGCGCCAGATATGCTGTTATATATCTTTGTCGGTATGTCTTTTACTACGTTCACTATGTTAGTTACCATAGTAGTCATTGCCTGTTTAGCTTTGGTCTGCATATTCGTGCCCCACATACCTATACGTGTTACCGCTGACGTTATGCTATTCCATATCTTTTGTGGTGTTTCTTTTACAACTTCCACTATTCTGCTTACCATGCTGCTCATTGTTTCTTTAGCTTTGGCTTGCATATTGCTGCCCCATGTAGCTATACGGTTAACCGCTGACGTTATGCTATTCCATATCTTTTGTGGTGTTTTTTTTACGATAGATACAATACCGTCTAGCATATTGCCCATTACTTCCTTGGCTTTGTCCAGCATATTGCTGCCCCACTCTACTACTTTCGGTAAAGCCTCGGCTAACCCTGTTGCTATAGCTGCAATAATCTGCGGCATGGCGTTTACTAATGCTGTTACTATTTCTGGTATTGCCTCTAGTATCGCCATGAATAGTTGTATGCTGCCCTCTATGATTAGCGGTATTGCCTCTATAAGTCCGTCTACGATTTCCGTAATAATCTGCGGCAGCGCTGCTACCAGCGCGTCTATAATCTCTGGTATTGCGTCTACTATTCCCATGAATAGTTGTATAGCGCCCTCTATGATTAGCGGTATTGCCTCTATAAGTGCGTCTATTATATTCGTTATAATCTCTGGCAGTGCCTCTACTATAGCTACTATAACGTCTGGTATTGCGTCCACTATGCCTAATAGCAGCTGTAAACCCGCCTCTATAATCATTGGTATATTTTCGATAAGCATATTTACTATTTCAATTACTACGTTGGTTATTTCTGGCAGTAATGTTGGTAATGCCTGCGCAATCCCAGTAGCTATCTGTACTATAACCTGTACGCCAGCCTCTAGCAGCTGTGGCAATAGTTGTATTAGCATTTCTGCTATTTTAGTAATTACGCTCGTTATCGTTGGCAGTAGCGTTGGTATTGCGTTGATTATGCCGTCTGCCAGCGCTTTTATAATGCTTGGCGCGCTTTCTAGTATTGCATCTGCTAACGTGCTGATTAGCTCTACTATTTGCGGTATCATAGTTGTAATGCTGCCTATCATATCCGTAACGCCTGTCTTAATTTCCTCTGCCGCGCCGTCGTTGCCCGCCATAAGGTCGCTTAAACCGTTCATAATGCTAGTCATTGCTGGCATCATATCTGTACTTACTTTATTTTTGAAACCTGTAAAAGTGCCCTGTAACTTTGTGAGGCTGTCGTTAAATGCTGCGCTTGCTTTTACGCCGTCGTCTGACATTACCATACCGTACTTTTCTGCCTCTTCAAGCCCTGCTTTTGTTGCCTCTGCGCCTTGATTAAGTAATGGTATGAGTTCAGAACCAGCCTTACCGAACATATCCGTAGCTAGCGCTGCTCTCTCGCTTTCGTCTGATACATTTTGTAATGCCTCTATGGTCGTGTTAAATATTTCGTCGCGGCTCTTTCCTTGTAAGTCGCTTACTGATATGCCTAATCTTTCAAACTTTTCAGTAGCAGAACTGCTGCCGTTTTTCGCGTCGTCTATGGCTGTATTAAGTGTTTTAAATCCATTCTTGCAGTTATCCATTGACGTGCCCGCTAGCTGTAGTGCATAGTCCCATTTCTGGTAATTCTCGTATGACATACCTACGCGCTGGCTATTCTTATCTATGCTGTCGCCTGCATCTGATGTGTTTTTAGCCATATCAAATAGTGCCTTGCCTGCTGCCACGGCAGCTGTACCCATTGCTGCCAGTGCTGCGCCCATTGCTGCGCCCACGGTTTTAAGCCTGCTGCCCAGTCCCTCGAACTTGCCTTTTGCGCCGTCTGCCTCTGTCCCGCTCTGCTTAACTTCTTTGCCCATTTCGTCGGCGCTTTTTTCTGCCTTTTCCATTTCTGCTGCGGTCTGTTTTAGCTGTCCCTCTGTCCCTACTAGTGCTGTTTTTTGGTAGTTAAGCTGCGTCTCTAGTCTTTTACTTGCGTCGCTGTTTTCGCCTGTTTCCTTGCGGCACTTCTTAAGCGCTTTCTCTGTCTCTTCTACTTTTTTTTGCTGTTCGTCGTATACCTTTTTTAGTGTTTCCTGCTTTGCTTTTAAGGTATCTACGCTGCTGCCGTTGGTCTTGTATTCCGCTGTCACTAACTTCATTTCAGAGTTAAGTACTTTAAGATTACTGTTAATATCCTTTACAGCCGCTTTGTATGCCGCCTCGCCATCAAAGCTAATTTTAGTTTTTACTTGTTTTTCTGTCTCTGCCATTTATAAACCCCCTAGCGCTACGTCTATGTCGTCTGGCTGCTCTCTGGTGTTATTTTTCTGGCTGCTACCGAACTGTAAAGGGTTGTACTCTTTATGGTACTTAAATAGCTTAATTATCTGGTATGGCGTTTTATGCCATGCCTCGCGCTCTGTAAATCTAAGCATAGTAACTGCTATGTATAACAGGCGTGCAGTGTCTAGCTCTCCTGCACGCTCTCCGCGTTTCCCTCTTCGTTCTCGTCTGCCTCTTCGCCTGCCTGCGTCTCTTCGCCGCCGCTTGCGCCGTAAGCAAATGCAGCATAGATAGCGCTTTGTACGTCCTGCATATTCCCAACGTGTATAAGCCTACCTACCTGCTTTTCTGTAAGCTCTGGCTCGTCGTCTGCCATTCCCTCATTGATTAGTGTAGTTAATAACCACTTTAAATCTTTAATCATAGTGGGGCTTTTGCTGTCAAAAACTTTGTCTAATTGGTCGTATCCCCCAAATTTATCCTGCACTGCGTCTAACGCATTAAGGCTAAATAATAAGTGGTATTCCTTGCCGTTTAATTCTACTGGGTATCTCCCGTCTTTAATCGCGCTCATGTATCACATTAAGGGCGTAGCCTTTGCTGCGCCCTCTCTCCTTTCCCTATGCTGCTACTGTGTATGTTTTTACCTTTGTAAACCATGCCGCTGCTGGTGCGCTTGTAGGCAGCCCTGTATAGTCTGCTTTCCACTTTCCTGTAGCCACTGACTTGTAGAAAGTGCCCTCGATTTCTGGCGTATTAAACGTAATACTTTCGCCTTTTGTTGCGAATTTTTCAGTAGGTACTTTAAACTGTACTTTCTGTAACCAGATATAGCGGTATTTTCCACCTGTCTTTTTAGCTCTAAAGCCAATAGCTACAAAAGGTGGTTCGTCTGTATCGCCCGCCCATACTACTTGGTCGTCGTCTACTACCTGCCCCAATACCTCTGCTAATACGTCTGTCTCTAAGTCTTTAATGCCCAGCTTAATAGTGCCTTTTACAAACTCTTTTACGCTTTCGCTTACTGCGTCGTCTGCATAAAGCGTGCCCTCTGCTGTGGTTACTGACAGGTCGGCGCTAATTGCCTCTGCCATTTTCTTTGGTATTCCGTATGTTTCTACGCCCTCTGTGATTGTGATAAGTGCATAGTATAAATCTCTTAACCCTAAAGTCATATTGTTGTCACTCCTTTAATAATTGGATTGTTATAGGTACTAACCAGTAGCCCGTATCTGTTTCGTAGCTTTCGCCCTCGTTGCTGCTCTGTATGTAGTACCCTGCTGCCTTTAATGCTTTTATTGTCTTTTCAAGGTCTGCCTCGTAGTCGTCCTTGCTATAAAATGTAACTCTGTAGGTGCTTTGCCCTAGCTTTTCCTCGTCGTCTGCGCTAAGCGCTGTCTGGTTTAGTATCGTCTGGAAAGTAAAGTATTTTCTTGGCTTTACTTTGCCTGTGTATATGCACCTTTCTGCGGGTGCTATAGTCTCTAATATTTCTTTTAATGCTGCCATATCCCGCCTTTCCGACTAGCTAAAGCTGCTGTCTACGTATTTGTCCCATATCTCGCGCGCCTTTTCGTATGCTATGCTGTCTGCCTTTGCATTTCCCTGCGTGTGCCATGGTCTTGCTTGTATGGAGCTTGTACCATATTCAAAGATAAAGCCTATAGCTGCATATCTCACGTTACCGCCTTGGCTTTTTCCTTTTCGTTTCTTGCTTTTTGTGCTGTACCCGCCGCCATAATCTGCTTTATGGTCTGCTTTTCCCTCTGGGCTTATTTCTATACACCTTGCGGTATCTTCAATCTGCATTTTCCCAGCTTTAATACTGTTAATAAAGCCGCCAGTCTTTCTAATACCGTAGCCTGCTGCCGCTGCTTTTAATTGCTCTGTGTATATTTCAGCCTCTACTTGCAGCATTTCGTTTACCGTTTCAGTCGCTAGCTCTTCCTGCATCATAAATGCGCTGGCTAGTTCCTCGAAACCCTCACTATTAAACTCTGCCATATGCTACGCCTCGCTTTCCTCTTCGGTTTTGCCTTGCTCTCTAAGGTCGCTAAGTGTAAGCTCTATGGTGTCGTCGTCTATCTGGTATGTTTTAAGTATGTACTGTTTCCCACATTAAGCTACTACGCGTTTCTGTTCCCTCTTGCGCTCCCTTTTGTTGCCCAGCTATGCTAAAATCTTGGCACGGGCTACCGTGTATTAAAATATCTGGCTTAAGATTGTACCCTACTACGCTTTGCGTTTTATATTTCAACTCATTGCTAAACATTGCGTTATAACTTCTTACTGCGTTTTCGTCAATTTCCACGTAATCTATTGCTTTTACTGGTACTCCTATATTACGCAACGCACAACGCGGGCTGCCTATTCCACCGAATAACTCTAGTATTTGTATCACTTTCTAACCTCGCTTTCGTTTTCAATATGCGCCGTGTAGGACTTGAACCTACAACTTGCCGCTTATGAGGCGGCTGCTCTAACCAGTTGAACTAAGGGCACGCGCCTTTTATATGTAAATGTCGTAGTATAAGGTAAGCTGCAAGTCGCTAAATTTATAGTCTGGTGTTTCCTCTGGCTGCGTCGGCTGCATAAGTCCCCGCTCTTTCCACTCTCTATGCCTAAGCTCTGGTACTGCGCGTAACTTTTTAACCTCTTCTTTTCCGCTTACGCCTATTCTTTCTCTTGCATCTTCTGTAAAAGCGCCCACAAATCCTACGTATATTTGCTCGTTGTCCCTTTGCAGGCGCATACGGTCTGGGTTAGTCACTACCGTTAGCTGCTCGTTTAGTGTCATTTGCTTTTTACCTGTGCCTTTCCTCTACTTCTCTGTAGTACTGGTTATCTATCCACATTTCGCGGCTAAATATCAACATTAGCCCCATTGGTACGGTAAGTAATGCCGCTGTAGCGTCGCCGTCCATTAAAGGTATGCAGGCTAACGTAGTGGCAATAAGTAGCACGCCTGCTGCCCGCTGCTTAATAAAATATAGCCGCCTGCGTCTGCGTTCTCGCTCTCTAGCGTGCTGTTTCTTAAGTGCATCTGTGTAACCCTTAATGTATGCCGCGTCGTTTGTGTCTACTTGTTTCATAGCTGCCGCCGTGCTTATGTATTGCATTACGTTGCCCCCTCTCTATGGCTCTATTGTTTTTGTTATAGCCTCTATTTTCTTGATTGTTTCCCGCCAAAACATTGCATTACTGGCAGCGTTTTTATATTCTGGCTCGCCGTTATCGTCTTTTCTCTCTGCCAGTTCTGCCCACGCCTTAGCCTCGCCCTCTCTATATTTAGTACTCATACCTAAGAAACAGGTTAAATCGCTCCATTGGTCATTTGTTAATGTTACTGCCCTTTCTGTCTGTAGCCATTTCTCGTGGGCTGCTGCTCTTTCTGCTGCCTCGTCTACAGTTTCTATAATCGTGCCGCCGATAACTCTATAGCCCCATACTTCGCCACTATGCTTATATGCTATAGGCTCTAGCTCAAACTGGTTATAGTGTTCGCCGTCGCCTGCCTGTCCCTCGCCGTTCTCGTTGCATCTATAGCAGTGTGCGTATGCGCCTTTGTCCTTGTCCCAATCCCACAAAGCTACCCAGCCTCTAAACTCTTTAACCTGTACCAGCTCCATGCCATCTACTACTTTTTTCTCTGTATTTTCCTTAATGGTTAATAATGTTGTGTATAACATATTGCTACCTCTCTTTCGTTGTGTTGCCCAGCAGCCCTGCTGCCGCTAAGCGTTGTATTGTTTCTGCTATTTCCAGCGCCCTAGCTTGCTGCTCTGCATCTGTTAGGGTGTTGTACCGTTTTAGTGCCTCTGGTATCTCCACTGTTAACCCTTTCTGCTGCTATATTGCTTTTTGTGCTAGTTCTGCGCTGTACTGCTGCCTCTTACCACTTCCCGCGCCGCCTCTTTGCAGCTCGTGGTATATTGTGGCTCTATGTACGCCCATTGCCTCTGCTATTTCCTCTGCTTTTTTACCGCCCTTGCACATTGTTTCTATTGTTTTCCTGTCCGTGTAGCTTAATCTCTTGTATTTCCTTGCCATTGGCGCGCTCTCCTTTCTATATCAGAATAAAAAAATAGTGCGATAGAGGTTTTACTCTCTACCGCACTTATGCTGGCTGTAATGTTTCTGCCTAAAAAAATAAATGCGGCAGAGGTTTTTAATACCTCTTGTCGCATTTAATTTTAAAACTTATATTTTATCCGCCATTTTATCTTTCATCCCTAATCTAGGCCCATTTCTCGATCATATCCAGCAGCTGTTCCATGGTCTCTATCTCGTTGATTGCCGCTCTAAGTCGTGCCGAATGGGGATATCCTGCCGTATACCATGCCACATGCTTTCTCATCTCACGGATAGCTGTATACTCGCCCTTGTATTTTACCTGCAAAGCGGCATGTCTCAGGATCATTTTCTTTACTTCCTCGATTTTGGGACGTTCTAAAAGTTCGCCCGTATCCAGATAGTGATCGACTCTTGAAAATATCCATGGATTTCCCTGGGCTGCCCGGCCGATCATTATGCCATCACATCCTGTCTCCTCCAGCATCCTTTTTGCACTTTCTGGAGAATTCACATCACCATTTCCTATTACCGGTATGGACACGGCCTCTTTCACTGCCCTTATGATATCCCAGTCTGCTTTTCCAGAATAGTACTGCTGTCTGGTCCGTCCATGAACTGCTACGGCTGCCGCACCACTTTCTTCGATGATCCTCGCTATCTCCACTGCATTGACATTTTCCTCGTCAAACCCCTTTCTTATCTTGACCGTAAGTGGTTTTCTGACTGCCTTTGCTACTGCCGATACGATTTCTCCCACCAGTTTGGGATTCTTCATAAGGGCGGAACCCTCACCATTATTGACCACCTTTGGAACCGGACAACCCATATTGATATCCAGAATATCAAATGGTTTCTCCTCGATCCTTTTCGCCATCTCACTCATGATCATCGGGTCTGACCCAAAAAGCTGAAGCGACACCGGACGTTCTTCCGGTTCTATCTTCATAAGAGATTCTGTATTCTTATTATTATAATAGATAGCCTTTGCACTCACCATCTCCATACACAGCAGCCCTACTCCCTGCTCACGGCAGAGAAGACGAAATGGCAGGTCAGTTACCCCCGCCATTGGTGCTAAAATTATATTATTTTCCAGATTTACATTTCCGATCTGAAGTCTCATGCATTTTCACCATCTTCTATTTCTTCCCCAAGGAAGAATACTTTGTAATACAGTTCCAAAGATTCCAGAAGTTCTCTTTTCTCTTTTTGGATCTCTTTGATCCGAAGGACGCTTCCTATCTCATCATACATAGCGTCCGCTTCAAGGGCTTCCGTCTTAAACTGAAGACTTCCCTCCTCATCAAATTCCAGTGTCAGGATGCCGCTGATCTCCTCCGTATACATCACACACATGATCTGCAGATCATTTTTTATCTGCTGTGGAAGAGCATCAAAATCCTGATTAAAATAATATTTATGTTCGTAGGCACTGGCTCCGCATAATACGATACGATCCGAATACATACATCTACCTCCTATATTCTATACATAACTGTAGAGTCCCCGGACAGAGACCTCACCCGAATAAACCTCTGCCACTGTACCATCCTCACGCTCCACAAGAAGTTCACCCTGAGCATTGATCCCTCTGGCGATTCCTGAATATTCATGTCCCGGTTCCAACACACGCACCGGCTGATCGTAATTTGCCAATACTTCCTGATATGCTTCTGTCAGCTCCGAAAGATCCTGTGTTTTTTCAAAAATCTCATAATTGTGCTCAAATGTTTTCATCGTCTGTGCTATGATTTTTGCACGATTCACCGGATATCCCAGTTCCATCCGCAAAGATGTTGCCTTATCTTTCAGTTCTTCTGGAAAATCACACATATTGGCATTGATCCCGATCCCGATGACCAGATATTCGATATAGTCCATCTGCGCATTCATCTCTGTGAGGATTCCTACCAGTTTCTTCTTATTCAGTACCACGTCGTTTGGCCATTTGATACATGTATCGACCTTCAAAGTCTCCCGTATCGCCTGAACGACAGAAAGTCCCATCACAAGGGTAAGCATCGATGCACGCTCCGGTTTGATCTGCGGGCGGAGCATCAGTGTCATATAGATTGCTGATCCCTTTGGAGAAGTCCACATACGTCCTCTGCGGCCTTTCCCTTTGACCTGCATATCCGCCACCACCAACGTTCCTGACGGAGCACCTTCCTCTGCCATACGCTTTGCCTGTGTATTCGTAGAATCTACTTCCTCAAGGAAGCAGACTTCTCTTCCTGCCCACTTGGTGTCCAGACGGCTTTTGATCTCGCTTTCGCCCAGCACATCCGGAGCTTCCACCAACTGGTAGCCCTTATTCTGCACGGCCTGGATCTCATAGCCTTCTTCTTTTAACTGCTTCATATATTTCCACACTGCGGTTCTTGAAACGCCCAATTTTTCACACATTTCCTGCCCGGAAAGATATCCTTCCTGGCACCGCAGAAGTCTCAAAATCTTTGTCTTTGTTGATTCCATCCACTATGCTCCCAAAGTAGCTGCCATAACAGCCTTGATCGTATGCATACGGTTTTCTGCTTCCTGGAATACCTTGGACTGTTCAGACTGGAACACCTCATCCGTAACTTCCATCTCGGTGATACCGAAACGATCGCCTATTACTTTACCGATCTTAGTCTTAAGGTCATGGAAAGACGGCAGGCAGTGAAGGAAAATTGACTTTTCGCCTGCATTTTGCATCACTTCTTTTGTCACTTTATAAGGTGTCAGCTCATGGATCCTCTCTTCCCAAACTTCATCAGGTTCTCCCATAGATACCCACACATCTGTGCAGACAACGTCTGCTCCTTTTGTTCCTTCCATCACGTCCTCAGTCAAAGTGATAGTAGCCCCGGAGGCTTTTGCATATTCCTGGCACTGTTCTACCAGCTCCGGTGACGGAAAATACTTTTTAGGCGCACATGCTACAAAGTCCATACCCATCTTGGCACAAGCAACCATATAAGAATTACCCATGTTGTAACGGGCATCTCCCAGATATACCAGTTTGATGCCTTTTAATTTTCCAAAATTCTCCTGTATCGTCAGCATATCTGCCAGCATCTGTGTCGGATGATACTCATTTGTCAGACCATTCCACACTGGAACACCTGCATATTTTGCAAGCTCTTCCACGATTTCCTGTCCATATCCACGGTATTCGATGCCTTCAAACATACTTCCAAGTACTACAGCTGTATCTTCGATGCTCTCTTTTTTTCCTATCTGTGATCCTGATGGATCAAGATATGTAGTCCCCATTCCCAGATCATGAGCAGCCACCTCGAAAGAACAACGGGTTCTTGTACTTGATTTTTCAAATATCAAAGCAACATTTTTCCCACGCAGGGTATCAACCAGGATCCCCTTTTTCTTTTTTTCCTTAAGTTCTGCTGACAACTCCAACAAATAGGATATTTCCTCCGGAGTATAATCTTTCAATGTCAAAAAATGACGTCCCTTCAAATCCATCTCTTATTTCCTCCTATTTTCATCAATCTTCTGCGTCAAAGAATAAAGCAAACACAGGCAGCGTTTCTTTTTCTTCTTTTGAAAATCTTCTCATCTTATTTTCCACAGCCATCTTCAATTCTTCCACTGTATACACACGATACTTGGGAATCCGACACAGCTTAGCTGTAGCTTCCAGCGAAGCCATATAAAGTTCCCCATAGGTCCAATCCTTAGAAAGCTTAAGTTCCATAACCGTTCCTGGAAGCACTGTCTCCACCATGCGGCGTGTCCAGAGTTTTTCATCATCTTTGATATGATACCATTCCATAAAACGTTCCTTTGCCCATTCATTTATCTGGAGCAGTTGCTTTAAATAATAACACTCTTCATGATTTTCTTCAATATAGTAAATGCGTCCTTTCAAGCCATAAATCAATCTTTTTGCATCATAATATCCTATTTTCATATTTCTGATACTCTTTTTAGGATTAAAATCTATAATATCGCCAAGATTTACTCTGGGCTCTATTACCATGATCCTGGTATCCTCCGGGATCTTAACTCTCTTTTCTCTTCCGATTCCAAAGATGCGGATCATGATAATGTCCTCATACCCCCGGTCAATAAGAGAATCCAATGGCACGTTATTGATCGCACCACCATCAATATATGTCTGTCCATGAAGCTTTTCATTTTTAAATAATGGAAATATATATGCACTGGCCAAAAGAAAATCTTTCATCTGTCCAGGTTCTACATCTTTAAGATCAATATCTAACTCCTTGAGCTGATCCACACTGAAGGTCTTTATATATAATTCCCGCGGAGACTGGCGGATCTTGTCTTCATCAATCACACTCAAGATCAGTTCTTTAAGCGGTGTGATATCCACGCCGCCCTCTCCCATTCTCTTAAACACATCTCCCACAGCTTCCCAAAAGGGCATCTCCCGTTCCATGAGTCTCTGCATCTTTTCGTCTTCTACATCCATAACCTGAGAATAGGTGAGATTTTCCCATACCTGCTGGGCTGTGTCAAATTCGTCCATACACATCAGTGCACCATTCAATGCACCTACACTTGTGCCCGCGATCCCCTTGATCTTCACACCAGCTTCCCGGAGTGCTTTCCACGCACCGATCTGGTATGCGCCCTTTGCTCCGCCGCCCTCCAGCACTATTCCATATTCCTTGTCCATATCAATAACTGGATTCATAATTTGCTCCTTTTATCTCCGGAAAATACAAGAGGCCGCAAGACGAGATTTCTTTCGTCCTTGCAGCCCCCATTCTTATTCCTTTACTGTGGCAGATGTCTGTCTGTCATGATTTCTTTTAATGATGTAGCAAGTCCTGCTAATCCCTGCAGATCTGAAGGTACGATAATCTTCGTAGCTTTTCCTTCTGCCATTCTTGCCAGTGCTTCCAGACTCTTCAGTGTCAATACTGATTCATCAGCTCCGGCCTCTTTCAGGAAACGGATACCATCTGCATTAGCCTGCTGCACTTTCAAGATTGCCAGTGCCTCACCTTCTGCCTCTTTGATCATCTTTTCCTTCTGTGCTTCTGCTCTAAGGATAGCTGCCTGTTTCTCAGCCTCTGCATCAAGGATCGCAGATTCCTTTTTACCTTCAGCAACCAGGACTGTTGATTTTTTCTCACCTTCTGCTATCAGGATAGACTCACGACGCTCACGCTCTGCCTTCATCTGTTTCTCCATTGCTTCCTGGATAGCAGCCGGCGGCATGATGTTCTTAAGTTCTACACGATTTACTTTGATTCCCCATGGGTCAGTAGCAATATCAAGTGCTGCTCTCATCTTTGTATTGATGATTTCACGAGATGTCAATGTTTCATCCAGTTCCATATCACCAATGATATTTCTAAGAGTAGTAGCTGTCAGATTCTCGATAGCCATGATCGGATTCTCAACACCATATGCAAATAACTTAGGATCTGTAATCTGGAAAAATACTACAGTATCGATTCTCATCGTTACATTATCCTTCGTGATAACCGGCTGCGGCGGAAAATCCACTACCTGCTCTTTTAAGTTTACTCTCTTTGCAACACGGTCAATAAATGGAATCTTAAAATGAATACCGGTTGACCATGTTCCCTGAAATGCTCCCAAACGCTCTACTACAAAAGCTTTTGCCTGAGGAACGATCTTGATGCAGGATGCTGCTATCAAAATAACTAATACTAAGATCAAAATAAAACCAACTACTAAAATCTCCATTACTTTTACCCTACCTTTCTCTTCAACCTTCAATATACGGGAAACTTATTGAATATCTGCTTTTTTCTGTACAATGGCTTTCACACCCTCGACTCTTATAACTTCTACGATCGCGCCTTTTTCTATACGCTGCTCATTGTTCTGTGTTCTTGCTGCCCATGCCACTCCATTAAGCTGTACCTGACCTTCTGCTTTCAGATTATCAATGGCCTCCAATACAACCGCTTCTTCTCCGATCAGACTGTCAACATTTGTTTTTGTCCGATTCTTGTTCATATATCGTATAGCTACCGGTCTTGTAAAAAGCAAAAGAACGATAGATACTACCAAAAACAAAATTACCTGAACCAGATAATTCGCCCCAAGCAATGATGCAATACAAGACACCAACGCTCCTCCGGCAAACCATATTGTCGTCAGGCCTAATGTAGCAATTTCAACAATTACAAGTACGATTACTACTGCCAGCCAAAAAATCGCCTCCATTATTCTCCCCTCCTTTTCACTGCCGCATGCAGTGATCCAATTCTTCATGATTATTTTATAATACACTATTCATTCTGAAAAGACAATGTGTTTGCCCTAAATTGGCAGAAAAAAAGAGAGACTTACGTCTCCCTTCTTTTTTAATAAAAATGCTGATTCCCGATCTGCTGTCCCTTACCTGTTCCACTGTTAAAGTAAAGTGCTCCGCCGATCGGATTCGAACCATTCAGTGCTTCCTGTGCTGCTGCGTAGCAGTCACTTCTTGCTCCCTCGCTGAGCACTGATGATAAGATGCCGCTGGCTACCGGTGAAAACTGTCCACTCTGGTATACCACTTCGGTGATCGTATTCGGGAACTGGCCGCTGTTGACCCTGTTCATAATGACTGCTCCCACAGCCACCTTGCCGGTATCACTCTCCCCACCGGCCTCGCACTGGATGATCGCTGCCAGAAGATCAAGCTCTTCACTGGATATGGATACCTCTGTCGATTCGACAGATTCTTCCGTTCCAACTGATGCATCCTCATCTGTGCTCTCTGCTGTATCTTCCACTGATGTTTCTTCTATATGAATATACTCCGCAAACATGTATGCCGGGCCGCCGTCGCCGTTATCTACCTGGTACCAGTCTCCCTCCTGTCCCAGGATCCGTACTGTGCTCCCGTTTACCATGGAACCAATCTGCACCCCATCCAATGACGGTGCATTCCTGATTCTCAAAGAACTTGCTGTTATTGTACCCTGGCTTTCATATGTTTCTTCATATGCGCTTTCTGTCTCTGCCGCATATGTCAGTGTTCCTGTGCATGCGATAAAAGCAAACACACTCCCCAGAACTCCTGCTGTTTTCCATATTTTATTTGCCATACTTACCTCCTGATAAATGATCTCTTGTAACTATTCATTACTTTATCAAATGAAAAGTTACTGATTTCATTACTATTTGTTACATAAATATTAACTTATGTTACGAATAGATTGTATCAGAATTACTTTTTTCTGTCAACAAGAACTTTTCTTGAGTTTCCGCAGTTTTATCCACATAGACCTGAATTAAACCATGTCTTTATAAACAACTTTCAAAAAATGCCCCAAATATAAGGAATCTGATTC
>SAAH01000322.1 GCA_009929525.1 Clostridia bacterium
AATGATTGGCATTCTAGCTGCAATTATGATTTGTTTATATTTTTATATCACAACGCATCCACAAATTATGGTAGGGATGATTCAAAAAGGAATGTATCAAGATGCGAGTCCGAATTCTTTTGAGCCAATATACACTCCAGGGGAAGGGGAAAAGGAAGATGGACAGTATAAAATAAATGACATCGCTTATGGAACAGAATACCCTAACAGCTTTTTGGATATTACATATCCGGACTCAAACAGGGAAGTAGATAGACCTATACTATTTTATTTTCATGGTGGCGGATTCTTTGGTGGAAGTAAAAATATGGGTGATCCAATGGCGGCAAGCGAAGCAACTGCACTAATTGATGATCTTTGTGCACAGGGCTACAATATTGTTAATGTGGATTATGCACTTGTGCCGGAATACCATTTTCCGGTTCCGTTGATTCAGATGAATGAAGCAATCCGTTTTATTGATGAGCATAAAGATGAATACCACATTAACATGGATCATGTAATTATAATGGGAAGTTCAGCAGGAGCCATTATGACAGCACAGTATGGAACTGTTATTTCGAATCCGGAATATTCGAGTTTATTATCCATTGTGCCAGCGTTGAGCTTGGAACAGGTATCAGCCGTGGTAGTTGATGATGCGCCAATCGATTATCAGAATATGACGCTGGGCTGTAAAATGCTTGTTGGAAACTATGTAGCAGGCTCTATATATCTTAGTAAAGACGAGTTGAATCAGTATGAGTGTATACCATACATGACAAGAGATTATCCTGCAGCATTTTTACTGGGAAGCGAGTATAGAAATGACATGCTCAAAATGTCGGAACAATTGAACTCAGTTGGAGTACAGCATATATTGGTTGATCCATATGCAGAAAACGGTATTGTGCAGCCACATTGCTTTGTGGCAAGTGAACGAGTTGATCCAGTGGCTGCAGACGCATTCCAGAAACTGATAGATTTTTTATATGAAAGAACAAAGTAATAGTAAGGATAATTGTTTATCTCATGCTATAATAACAATTTCGTTCACAGAGAAGTCAACACAATATAGCAGGTGGAAAAATCCATCTGCTATATTGAGTCTGTGAAAGTTTTTCTGTAAATAAAGATATCCAAGGTCTTCTATGATAAAATAAAATCATAGGAGGCCTTTTATTATGGCAAGAAGAGAAAAG
>SAAH01000166.1 GCA_009929525.1 Clostridia bacterium
AATTGAAAGGCTGAAAATATTAAGAGAAAAAGCATATAGGCAATTAGAGCTTTTGAGAAAGAACCAAGATACGATTGCGGCATTAAAGAAAAATCTTATTGAAGATACAGAAACATACCTGTGTGACGGATGTTTGGACAATTGTTAAAATTTACAAAAATATATAGAATAACGGTTGATTATTCAGCAATTTTCATATAAAATGAAAATAAGAGAATCCGAGTTTTGCTCAGAGGGAGCAAGACCAATGGGTATTGACCGCTTAATCAATGCCTCCCGTGTTTGGAAAGGATTTTACGTAACCAGAAACTATTTCAAATAATGTAAGGAGGGTATTTTTATGAGCAAATCTTATATTGGAAAGCTGGCACGTATCAATCTGAGTACGGGGGAAATCAAGGTTGAGAAGTTAGACGTGGATCTGGCAAAGAAATTTATTGGAGGCAGAGGCCTCGGAACAAAGATGCTGTATGATGAGGGTGTGGCTACAGTAGATCCGTTATCAGAAGAGAACAAGTTGATTTATATCACCGGACCGATGACAGGTACGAGAGCACCATCTTCAGGTCGCTATAAGGTAGTTACCAAATCACCGCTGAACAACATGATCGGATGTTCCAATTCAGGTGGTGTATGGGGTGCAAAACTGAAATGTGCCGGATGGGACGCTATTATTGTAGAAGGTAAAGCAAAAGAGTGGAGCTACATAAATATTGAAGATGAGAAGATTGAGATTCTTCCAGCAAAAGATTATGTTGGAATGCTCAGTGTAGAGACGGATGAGAAGCTGAAGGAAGCACATAAAGGATGCCGTGTCCTGAACATCGGACCAGCAGGAGAGAATCTGTCATTGCTTGCAGCTATCATGAACGACAAGGATCGTGCAGCAGGTCGAGGCGGCTGTGGAGCAGTCATGGGTTCCAAGCTTCTGAAAGCGATTACGGTTACAGCTACAGAAAAAGTAGTAGAAGCACATGATGAAGCTAAATTAAAAGAAGTAAATAAAGAATGTCTGAAAATGATTAAAGAAAACGGAGTTACCGGAGGCGGTCTTCCAACGTATGGTACCGCAGTTCTGGTAAATATCATCAATAACACCGGATCATTCCCAACCAAGAACTGGCAGGGATCTTACTATGATAAGGCAGATGATATCTCCGGTGAGACGCTGAAGGACAGTTATCTGGTAAAGAATGCAGCCTGTCACAGATGTCCAATTGCCTGCGCACGTGTCGTAGACGTAAATGGAAAAGTATGTGGCGGTCCGGAGTATGAGCCATTGTGGGCATACGGCGGAAACTGTGATCTCCATGATCTGAATGCAATTGACGAAGCAAACATGTTATGTAACGAATATGGTCTGGATGCAATCGGTACACCATGTACGATTGCGGCAGCGATGGAGTTATATGATAAAGGGTTCATAAAGGAAGAAGAGTGCGAAGGAGTTCCTCTTGCATGGGGAAGCTCCAAAGCAATTACAGAGTGGACGAAACGCATGGGCGAAGGAAAGATTCCGCTGGCAAAACTGATGGCAAATGGTTCTTACAGATTATGTGAGCATTACGGACATCCGGAAATCTCCATGAGTGTTAAGAAACAGGAAATGCCGGCCTATGATGCGCGCGGTATCCAGGGAATCGGTATTACGTATGCAACCAGTAACCGTGGCGGCTGCCATGTGCGTGGATATATGATTTCACCGGAAGTCCTGGGTCTGCCGGAGCAGCTGGATCGTACAACGATAGAAGGAAAAGCAAAATGGTGTATGATTTTCCAGGATCTGACAGCAGTTATTGATTCTATGGGAATGTGCCTGTTTTCATCCTTTGCACTTGGTGCACCACAGTATGCAGCACTTCTGAATGCCGGAACCGGAACAGAGTACACACCGGAAGAACTTCTGGAAGTTGGCGAACGTATTTATAACATTGAAAGAATGTTCAATAAAGCAGCAGGTATGAAGCCGGAAGATGACAGACTGCCGAAGAGACTGGTTGATGAGCCAATTTCGGATGGACCGTCTAAGGGCATGACTACGAAGATTAATATAACATTACCTCAATACTATGAAGTAAGAGGATGGGAAAATGCATTCCCAACCAAAGAAACACTTGAGCGGCTGGGACTTGCAGAATAAACAGTTATGACGCAGGCAGGAGAGCATAGCTCTCCTGCTTTTTTCAATAGAGAAGAAATTTTTCTCATACATGAGTTCTTTAGAAAGGTGGATGGTTATGATAGAGGTCAGACTTTTTGCTACTTTCCGGGAAGGAAGAGAGAAGATCGTATATTTTAAGCCAGAAGAAGTAAAAACTGCGGGTGACATCATCCATGCACTTAACATTCCAGAAGAAGAGGTTGCGATTTGCCTGATAAATGGATTCCACAGCAAACTGGACGCTGAAGTGAAGGATGCGGATGTTCTGGCAGTCTTTCCGCCGGTAGGAGGTGGATGATATGGCAGCAGAGAACCGTTACAGCAGACAGCTGCTTATTTCACAGCTGGGAGAAGCGGGCCAGGAAAAGCTGGCAAGGTCCTGCGTTACCGTAGTTGGCTGCGGTGGACTGGGTTCTCCCGTGCTTACGTATCTGACACTTGCAGGAGTGGGACATATCCGACTGGTTGACTGCGATACCGTTAGTGAGACGAATCTGAATCGCCAGTTCCTGTATCGTGAACAGGATATCGATCAGAGCAAGAGCCGACAGGCGGCGCTGTTTTTAAAAGAGCGAAATTCGAAGATCAGATTGGAGCCGATAGAGGCAGTGCTGACGGAGGAGAATGCAGAGCAGATTCTGCAGGGTTCCGATGTCGTGGTTGACTGTGTGGACCGTATCAGTGTCAGAAGGCTGGTAGGTCATGCATGTCAGAAACTTGAAATTTCCCTGATAGAGGGAGGAATCCATGGATTCTATGGCTATGTGCTTCCCGTTCAACCGGGGAAGAGTGCATGCTTAGAGTGCCTGGAAACAAATCGCGCAAAAGAAAACCTGCCTGTGCCTGCACTTGGAGCGGTTGCAGGGCTGATTGGAAGTATTCAGGCAGTGGAATGCATGAAAGTTCTGCTGAATCTGGATGGAGTTCATTTTGGGACACTCCTGCAGTATGATGGGATTTATGGGGAATTTGAAGAAATACCTGTAAAGATCAGACCGGACTGCAGTTGTCAAAAATAGAAACCAATATAAAGGAGGATTCATGTATGAGAAAAAGTAAAAAATGGTTAGGCATGATGCTGGCAGGAACGCTTGCAGCAAGCATGCTGGCAGGATGTGGGGCTTCGAAAGCACCAGAGACAGTAGCACCGGAGACAGAAGCAGCGCAGACGGAGGCACCGGAAACGGAAGCACCGGAAACGGAAGCACCGGAGACAGAGGCGCCGGAAACAGAAGCAGCGTCAGCCGATGCAAAGGGCGTCCTGATGATGGCAACGACAACCAGTACAGCAGATACCGGATTGCTGGATTATCTTGCACCGATTTTCCTGGAGGATACCGGATGGGAACTTCAGTGGACAGCTGTTGGAACCGGAGAAGCGTTGAAATTGGGAGAAAATGGGGATGTGGATATTGTTCTCGTACATGCGAAAGCAAGTGAAGAAGAGTTCGTTGCAAGCGGTGCGGGTGTTGAAAGATTTCCAGTTATGTACAATGATTTTGTTGTAGTAGGACCTTCCGAACCGATTGCCCACACAGATGATATTGCAAGCGTATTCAAAGAGATACAGGATCAGAACCTGACCTTTATTTCCAGAGGAGATGATTCCGGAACCGATAAAAAGGAAAAAGGAATCTGGAAGACACTGGAGATAGATCCTACAGCAAATCCGAATTATCTGCAGTCCGGACAGGGAATGGGAGATACCATTACCATGGCAAATGAGAAGCTTGCATATACATTATCAGACAGAGGAACCTGGCTGAAGATGAAAAATGATGCAGAAACAGCAATTGAGCTTGAAATCGTCTGCGAAGGTGCAAAGGATCTTTTGAATCAGTATGGAATCATTGCAGTAAATCCTGAGAAATTCCCGGACGTAAATAATGAGGCAGCAAATGCGATGATTACATGGATCTGTTCTGATGAAGTACAGACATTGATTGGAGAATATGGTGTTGAGCAATACGGAGAAGCACTCTTTACTCCAAATGCGAATGAATAAGAAGGGCTGGGGCTGTTACTGACAGTCCCTTTTCTGACGGGTGGTCATATGAGTGGTTTTTTAACAAATACAGGAGTGATAAGCGCAGTTTCCGTAACATTTAAAATGGCATTTTCATCTACGGCAATTGCATCTGTTCTTGGTATTATTTTGGGCATGCTTCTGGAGCGGGCAAGTTTTCCGGGAAAGAGGCTTGTCGTGCGGCTGAACAGAACGCTGATGGGTGTTCCACCGGTAGTGGTCGGCCTGGTCGTTTATATGCTGACCATGCGAAAAGGACCGCTGGGAATGTTTGAATTGTTATTTACCGTTAAGGGGATGGTATTGGCACAGGTGTTGATCATTACGCCGGTAATCTGTGGCATGACCTATACGAGTCTGGTTTCAAAAGCACCGGCAATTCGGGTATTTGCAAAAACGATGGGAGCAGATTATTTCCAGACGCAGTGCCTGATCATGAGAGAATTAAAAAACGAATTATATTTTGCGGTCGTGACAGGATTTGGCAGGGCGATCAGCGAAGTGGGCGCTGTCATGCTTGTGGGTGGAAATATCAAAGGCCACACGAGGACAATGACGACTGCCATCTCACTATTGAAAAGTCAGGGGATTTTTACCGAAGGGATTGTACTTGGTGTGATACTTCTTGTCATGGCATTTATCCTTCAGAGCCTGGCGGATTTTTTTCGTAGAGAGGAACGGGAAAATGATAATATCTAATGTAGAGAAAAAGGTCGGAGATTTTGAAATAAAAATCAATGATTTATATATAGAAGCCGGGAAAATACACGGGATTATCGGGGCAAACGGTTCCGGAAAGACGACACTTTGCAAACTGATTATGGGAATTCTGGATGCGGAGAGTGGGCAGGTAGATTATCAGGGAATTAATCCCAAAGACATAACGATGGCTTCCCAGAGACCTTATTTTACACACAACAGTGTGTATGAGAATATTTGCTACCCCCTGAAACTACGGCATCGTAAAATAGATGAAGGGAGAATAGACAGTCTGCTGGAAATGTGTGGGTTGAGTGATAAAAAATATCAGTATGCCAGAAGCTTATCCAGTGGGGAACAGCAGAAAGTGTCGATGCTCCGGGCACTCGTTTTTGAACCGGAGGTCATTATGATAGATGAGACCCTGTCAAATCTGGATCCGGAAACGACGGAACTGTTCGAGCAGATGATTTTAGAACAGCAGAAGAGGAAGCCGGTTACCTGGATCTTGATCAGTCACAGACTGGCGCATATTTATAAGATGTGCGATCAGGTGCATTTTATGTACCGCGGTAGCGTCATAGAGAGCGGCGAGAGTAGAGAGATATTGTTTGAATCAGAAGATAAAAGAATACGTGAATTCGTGGCAAATGAAGTCATAAAGGTGGAGGATGGACATGGAATTACTGAAAGTTGATACACTGGAAGAAGCAAGAGAGAAGCTTTTGGAGTCTATTGGGAAAGAATGGATACGGACGATGGAAATTCCGGTAGAAGAAGCGCTAGGCAGAGTGCTAGCAGAAGATGTCATCGGGATTATGGATATTCCGGATTTTCGAAGATCAATGGTAGATGGCTATGCGGTCTGTGCGAAAGATACCATGGGGGCAGGAGACAGCATTCCGGTATTCTTAGAGGTAATAGATGAAATTGCCATGGGAAAAGAGGCTTTATGTGTCATAAAACCCGGGACCTGCGCCTATGTTCCAACCGGAGGAATGATTCCGGACGGAGCGGACAGCTGCGTCATGATTGAGTATTGTGAAAGCTTCGATGCAAATCATATTGCAGTCTATCAGGCAACGGCAGAGGGCAGACATGTTGTAGAAATCGGAGAAGACAGCAAAAAGGGAAGCCTGCTTTGTAAAAAAGGAGAGAAACTGCGTGCGCAGGAAATAGGAGCACTGTCTGCAGAAGGAATTACGACGGTCAAGGTCTATGAGCCGGTCAGCATTACGATCATTTCAACAGGTGATGAACTGCGTGCACCGGGTACCGTGCGCAGATAGTGTCAAATGATCTATGAAAAAATTGAGTCAAAAAAATAAGGCTCAAATGAACCTTGAAAACTGTAGATATTGATCACGAATAGCTCTCCGAG
>SAAH01000323.1 GCA_009929525.1 Clostridia bacterium
CTGATTATAAGCTATTTTTTGTAGACTTTTACATAATCTATTTTGAATGTATCGGGAGCTACGGCCTTTTTGAAACCTTCCAGTTTATCCCTTATTTCCATACTCAGGATTATATATTGATCTATTTTGGAAATCCCTTCGTTTACTTCAAAAAACTTAAGACCATCAATGTAAAAGGCATAATTTTTTTCGGTCCACTCAAACCCGAAGGTATGAAAGCCTTTATCCAGTCCTTTCAATCCGCTTTTAAGCGGTCCCACCGATTGCATTTCGGGGCCATAAGCCCAGTGCAAGGCATGCGATAAGGTATCCGGACCTAATTCGTTAAAGTATTCGAATATATCCATTTCAACACCGTATTCAGCCGGATCTGTTCCCTCCGATATTTTGGGCGACTGCATCCAAAATGCAGCCCAGGGGCCTACTGATTTCTGCAGCTCGGCACGGCACTCAAAATAACCGTAGGTAGTTTCAAACTTACCTTCCGAACCAATCATGGCTCCCAGTATGCTGTCGCCTTTAATGTCGTACATCAATAATAGATTGCCATTTTCCACTTTAACCATCGACGAGTCGTTGTATCCGATCCTGCGGCTGCCCAGTCCGCGCAGGCTCCATTTGGTGGTATCCAGCTTTGTGCCGTCAAAGCTATCCATCCAAACCAGTTTATATCCATTATCTGTTGGAACAAAGGGTGTTTGCGACAAGGCATTGTTATCAGGAAAAGAATTTCTTGCGTTTGGAGAGCAAGACCATCCTGCAATGAAAAGAATAAGAAGGATGGGAGTAAATCTGAATATTTTCATATGAATTGAGTGTAAGGATTAAACAAAGTGAACAATAATAAAGAAGGGGGAGAGCTTGCTCTCCCCCTTGATATCCATATATTTAATTATAGCGGTTCGTATCCCACCATACACGAACATTTTGTCCGTCGCCCTTTCCCTGGTTAAGGGAACTTTCCTTTGAGTAATGATTCAGATTCCGTTCGTCATCGATATAACGGAACTTCTTGATAAACTCGCCAGCTTTAATAAGCTCATTGTCGCTTTGAACCACCGGAGCAAGAGCTGGATAACCTGTTCTGCGGAATTCGGTCCACGCCTCTGTACCATTTGGATAGATGCCAATCCATTTCTGGGTGATGATTTGCTTCAGCTTGGTTTCAAAACTTGC
>SAAH01000324.1 GCA_009929525.1 Clostridia bacterium
AGCAACCATGAGGGAAATCAGCCCTGTACCTGTTCCTACATCGAGAATGGAGTCACATCCGTCTACAGATGCCCACGAGCCCAGCAGTACCCCATCGGTACCTACTTTCATTGCACATTTGTCATGCCACACCGTGAAATTCTTAAATTTAAAAAAAGGATTTGCCATACTATATTAAAGAGGTTGCAAATTTATCCTATTTTGTCTTATATTCATTATCTTTGGCACGTTTATTGTCATGAATACAATAATAATGTAATAAGTATGATAAAGAATAGAATTATGCAATTAACCGACGATCTTTACGACGATTTGGACGAAGATATGGAAATGGTAGTTCCAATACTAACGGAATGCGATGTTGACGATGATTTTATGGACGGTATAGAAAATATTGGAAACGAGATACCTATTTTACCTCTGCGGAATATGGTTTTGTTTCCCGGGATAGCCATGCCTGTGATGTTAGGCAGACAGAAATCACTTCGTTTAGCCAAGGAAGTTCAGGGGAAAAAGATATTGATTGGCGTGATTTGCCAGAAAGATAGGGAAACGGATGATCCCGGGATGGATGATCTGTACAATATAGGAGTTATAGCCGAAGTGGTACGCGTACTGGATATGCCGGATGGAACAACAACAGCCATTTTGCAGGGAAAAAAGCGTTTTGAATTGAAGGAGATTACCCAGACGGAACCCTACCTGAAAGGAAAAGTGGAGCTGCTTGAAGACGTTATGCCCGACAAGAAAGATCGTGAGTTTGAGGCACTGATTTCAACCATAAAGGATTTGACGATTAAGATGCTGAAATCGGAAGGAGATCCAAGCCGGGACATGATCTTTTCAATTAAAAATAATAACAACGTAATATATCTGATAAACTTCTCGTGTACCAACGTGGTGAGTGGTTCCGAAAAGATGGAGTTACTACTGATTGGCGATTTGAAGGAAAGGGCCTATCGATTGCTGTTTATCCTGAATCGCGAGTACCAGCTTTTGGAGTTGAAGAATTCCATCCAGCTGAAAACGCATGAGGATATCAACCAACAGCAAAGAGAGTATTTCCTGCAGCAACAGATCAAGACCATTCAGGAGGAGTTGGGTGGAAACATCAACGAGCAGGAGATAAAAGCGCTGAAGGCCAAAGCAGCCAAGAAGAAATGGTCGGCCGA
>SAAH01000325.1 GCA_009929525.1 Clostridia bacterium
CCGGATAAGGCACCGTTATACATGGAGCGCTCCAGTACATCGATATACTTGGAATCGCCTGTAAACTGGTTCATACGCTGATTCCAGAATACCATCCCGACCGAAGCACAGGTTTCACAATAGGCCTCCTTATTAGGCAGATCATAGTCCTCCGTAAATCCTTCATTATGTTTTGAAGAACCGATACCTCCTGTAATATACATATTGCGTAACACTACGTCGTCCCATAAACGGTTCATCGCATCGATATAGCTGGTTTCATGCTTATAAGCGGCTACGTCGGCCATCCCGCAATACAGATACATACATCTTACCGCATGCCCGGCAATATCCGTCATCTCGCGGATGGGTTTGTCGTCTTGATAGTAAACCGGATTCCACGTTCCCTCATCGCCCATAGAGCCATATCCATGTCCCCGCTGCTCCAATAACCAATTGGAAAAATCAAGGTACTTCCGCTCACCCGTTGTCTGAAACAGCTTAACCAGCGCCAGCTCAATCTCTTCATGACCCGGCACCCAATTCCGTTTACCGGGACCGAATACAGAC
The DNA here is from genome assembly GCA_009929525.1 of Clostridia bacterium. Classification (GTDB taxonomy): domain Bacteria; phylum Bacillota; class Clostridia; order Lachnospirales; family Lachnospiraceae; genus Oliverpabstia. The sequence continues at coordinate 550 of SAAH01000325.1, forward strand.
ATCATGTGGTCGGCCATACGAATGCTTACATCCAGCAACTGCCTTTTTCCGGTTGCCTTATAATAGGCTACCGCTGCTTCTATCATGTGACCGGCACAATACATCTCGTGCTTGTCCATATTTGTCCACCGTTTACCCAGTCCTGTCAGGGTGTAAAAGGTGTTAATGTATCCGTCGGGTTGCTGGGCCGCAGCCATTTTGGCAATCCATTGGTCGGCTTTCTTCTCCAGAGCCGGATCGGGATGGTTAATCAGCGCATAAGCAATCCCTTCCAATGCTTTATACACATCCGAATCATCAAAGAAGATTCCGGAGTGTTTTCCTGTACCTTTCGCCGCATTTTCAAAGTTCTGAATGCGTCCGGTCTGGTTTTCAATCTGGTCAATACATACAGGAAGTGTAGTCGTAATATGCTTTTCCAGGCGTGGTGACCAAAAAGCATCCTGTATATGTACATGAGAGAAATCCACCTGCTCTATCAACTTTACAGGTTCCTGTCCGGCACTTACCTTACACGTGATAAACGCCATACAACTTAATACTAAGATGGGTAATTGTTTCATAATGCTAACAACCTAATCAGGCCGATCAATTAGTGAGAATTTAAGGTATATATCTT
>SAAH01000050.1 GCA_009929525.1 Clostridia bacterium
GGAATCAGATTCCTTATATTTGGGGCATTTTTTGAAAGTTGTTTATAAAGACATGGTTTAATTCAGGTCTATGTGGATAAAACTGCGGAAACTCAAGTAATAATTATATAGAAAAGAAAATATCATGCCTCCAAAAATCACCTGGAGATAACTCTTTGTAACATCAAAGATTTCTGCCGGTGTCTGTGATGCCCGAAGCATCAATCCTGACAGCGGAATGCACACGGCTGCCATCACCAGTGTAAATACAACACCACCGATCAGCCCTGTTGAAAACTGTATACGAAATCCTTCCCTGTCTCCTGCTCCAAATTTCTGGGATAAGAGCACGCCTACACCCATGGTCAGCCCCACTAAAAAAACAGGACCACTGACATGATCGGATTAGCCACACTTACCGCAGCAAATGCATCTTTTCCAAGTATCCTTCCCACGATCATTGCATCAGCCGTGTTATACAGCTGCTGAAAAATATTTCCCAAAATGATCGGCACCGCAAAACTGACAATCTGTCCCGAGATGCCGCCCTCCGTCATATTCCTTTCCATCACATCTTCCTCATTTCCTATTAATCTCCGCCTGTGTCGGGCCGATTTATCCACATATTTCTTCTCCGCTGCAGTACGATCCCTGCGGAACTTTTCTATATCATAGTACGCAATTTCCTGCGATACAAAAAAGGCAGGTACGTCATCATATTATTATATGTAACGTGCCTGCCCACTATTTATCTATCACTGTAAGTGATAATATCTCATATCTTCTCAGTAGGTATTATTCTGCTGTTTCTGTGTCGTCGGTGTCATCAGCGTCATCTGTTGTATCGGCTGGAACTTCTTTAACAGTTGCATTCTCCAGAATAAGATTGCTGACACGGTTCATCATAATACTCTGTTCCACATTGTCCTGACCATAGCTTTCCATCAGTTCATCCTCTGTAACACCGTATTCTGCCAACATCTTATCAAGTTCTTCTTTATATCCGTCATCTCCGATAACAAAACCTTCTGCATTACAGATTGCCTGATTCACCAGGACTCTTGCAGCTACATCCTTGCCATATTCTTCACAATTTGCATCATACTCTTCCTGTGACAGGCCTGAACTCTGGATGAACTCATCCAGTTCCATCCCGGCATACTGTGCATAGGTCTCTGCCTGCTGGTTATATAATTCTTTTCCCATCTCAACCAGTGTTTCAGGATACTCATTGATCGTGCTTGCATCGATCACCTGCGTCCATGCTGTATAACGGACCTGTTCTTCTGCTGTTGCTTCGTTATTCTCTTCCTGTTCGGAACGAATACCTGCTTTATACTCATCTACTGTATAATATCCCTCGATATTAGCAGCAACCCACTCATCTGTTGCTTCATCAAGAGGTTCTTTTACTGCATTCACTGTCACTTCAAACTGAACCGCTTTTCCAGCAAGATCTTCTGAATAATCTGCCGGGAATGTAAGATCCAGCGTACGTGTTTCGCCTGCGGATGCTCCGATCAGTCCATCTTCAAATCCTTCGATAAACTGTCCTGATCCCAGCAGCAAGTCAGCTCCCTGATCAGTTCCACCCTCAAACTCTTCGCCATCAATGGTTCCCACATAGTCAATATTGACTGTGTCGCCTTCTTCTGCAGCTTCATTCACTTCTACCGGATAATCTGACAATGCTGACTCAAGTTCTGTCTCCACATCTTCGTCAGTTACTGATACGATTGATTTTTCAACTGTAATACCCTTATACTCACCGAGGGTAACACACTTTTCTACATCTATATCTTTCAAAAGTTCAGCTGTTGTCTTTGCCTCTTCTTCAGCACCTGCTTCTTCATCTACTGCATCAGTTTCTGCCTCTTCGGTAGTCTCCGGTTCTGCTGTCGGAGTAACCTCCTCCGTTGCTGCTCCAGAATCTTTGTTGTCAGCGGTTTCCTTGCTGCATCCTGCCGCTGCTATACTTACACACAGCAAAAGTGCTATCATTACTACTCTTTTCTTCATAAACTCCTCCATAATTTCATTAGCCAGTCATACCAGACCGTTATACCACATTTTTTCAAAAAAAGGAAGTGATTCTATCAGATTTCACACATTTTTCACTCTTGCTCTTCTGGATTTTCTTCAGATTCTTCCTCTGTTTCCGGCACTGACGGACGATTTTGGTCATATACAGAAGTAAAATCCAGTACATCCGCAAACCGTGCTGCCCCCTGGTAAATATCCTGATACATCCTGTATCCATCCAGATTCTGGTAATTGCACCTTACATACCCATCTGCTATTTGTATCCATCCCCCAGTCACATCCATCGCACAAAAATACTGGAATCCCTGGTTTTTCAGATACGTGTACTTTTCATTTTCTTCACTATAATTATCCCAGCTTCCAATATCGCTGCCATATGGATACATCAATATAGAAGATTCTCCAATAATGCTTTCCACATTCGCTTTCCATGACTCCATGTCCGCTTTGATGTCCTCAAGCTTCGATGAGTAGCTTGTTTTTCCATAACCATTACATGCAAACTCCCAGCCCTCAGCTGTAAGTGCAGCAACGACCGGTGCCGCATCCTCAATCTCCTTGGCTGTGTCAAAAACGCCATATTTGGATGCATATTTGTTATTATCTGTAGCTGCCAATGCTGCTTCTGTCCTGTATCCCAGGATTCCATTATATCCGGTAATACCCAGGATCCCTCTGGCTCCATCATGGGAAAAATCCGGATGCTGCTCTATAAATGCATCTACGCATGGAATCACATCATATGCTCCCGTAACAGCCGTACCATCACTCTGGATCATCTCACAGGTGATTTCCCCGCTCTCATCCAGGATTACTTTCGAGGCAAGACCCTGACCTGAAAGTTCCAGATCATAATTCACATTTTGTTGGGAAATGATCAGAGGTTTCTTTCCCTTCGGAAGCATCAGTTTTGTCTCTGCTAAAAGACCGTTCTCCTCTGACTGTACCGCAAAATCTTTTAAACTGACTAACACATAACCATCATCATACAACTGCTGCAAGATCTGATTGAATTCTTCGACCGTCACATGGCTCTGATCGAGAGCCTCTGCTGCCTGTGTGTCCTCCTGTAAAAAGGCTGCTTCCGGATCTGCTATCAGAGACAGAAAGGACAGGTGCAGGACCTGATGGACATCGACAGCCTCCAACTCCTCTTCCACCGCAGGTGTTGTTTCGGCTTCTGCCTTTTCTTTTGCCTTCTTATCTGAACTCCCCCGCACAGCCGAAACGATCACCATTATGATAATGATCACCAGGATCAGTACTCCCGCTCCCAAGCCCGCTCGCATAAGCAGAGCCTTCTTTCGTCTCTGTCTCATACGTTCTCGTTTCAAGCGCTGTTTTTTCAGCCTGAGCTGACGCTCTTCAGGAGTCTCATTTATGATATCTGGTTCCTTTGTTTCACTCATTTTTCGCATCCTCATACTTTTGTATACTTCCAAAACAGGCAACTATCCATCAGTTTCATAGCTGCACTTTTACTGTTTCATCCTGCAGCACATCACCTGCTGAATAGTCGCCTGCCAAATACTGATTTTAGTTTGATCGTGGATTTGGTACAGCTTACAAGCTTGGCATATCTGTACGTGATGGGTCAAGGATCTGAGACGCATCAAACAGATCGCTTGTACGGTTTTTCTCTCCGTGAACATCATTCCACAGACGATAACCATCCAGATTTCTTCTTCCCTGTCTCACATAATTATCTCTGATCTGCAGGAAATACTGTGAAGAATCCACGTTACAGAAGTAGTTGAATCCCTGTTCTTTCAGATACGCAAACTTTTCATTATCGGCTGCATAATCATGCCAATCCGCCAGATCTTGTCCGTGGGCAAAGATGATCGTGTCCGTTCCGCCTACCAGCGGTGCTACATAACTTTGCCATTTTTCGTTATCTGCCTTTATGTTTTCCAGGCTGGCATCACCGATGTGCATATGTCCCCATGTATGACTCGCAAACTTCCATCCATCAGCAATGATGGCCTCTGCCACTTTCTTTGCTTCTGCACATTCTGCGTCCCAGTCAAAGTCAGGATGGGCATCCAGCCACAGCTGCTGATCCTCTGTCAGATTTTCTCTTGTCTTATAGGCAATGTCTGTCCGGTATCCCAATATTCCGTTATATCCGGTCAAAGCGATCGTTCCTCTTGCCCCATGATAAGCACCATCCGGATGCTCTTCCAGAAATTGATCCAGCAGCGGCACACAGTCATATGCACCTGTCACGGTAGTTCCATCATCCTGTATATATTCACAGGTCGGCTTGCCATTTTCATCAAGCACGATCTTACTTGCAATTCCTCTTCCATCATAACTATGGTAATAACTCAGATCATCCAGTGATAATACAAATGGTTTCTTTCCTTCCGGAAGCATGATCTGATTCGTAGTAAAATGTACTGCACCATCTTCACCGGTTGTTTCATTTGCCAAATCATGAAGATCCACAAGAACGTATCCATTATCATACATGGCCTGAGTGATCTTATTGAACTCATCAACCGTCGTCATCCACTGCTTGAATCCAGCCGATGTACTGTCCTCTCCCGCAAATCCTTTTGCAGGATCGACTACCAGACTGTGATAGAATACGTGTGTAACTTCATCCATATTCACTGCCACAAGTGTTGATTTGGCTGCCTCATAATTAGCTATCTGAGCAATGATATCTGCATCCTGATCATAATTTTCCAGCGACTTGAGCAGTTCTATCGCCCCATCATAATCATAACCCAGTGCCATCGTATCTGCCTGTGCCACTGCATCTTTTCTTGCCTGATTCTTTGCTTCCTCTTCCTGGATCAGCTGCTCCTGGCGTGCCTGTTCTTCTGCTTTCTTTGCTTTGGATCTTTTCACCTGAAAAGATACCAGTACGATAGCACCCACCAATATCAGCACCAAAACACCAAGAACTGCTGCACGCATCATCATAGCTTTTTTTCTTCTCTGACGCCTGCGTTCTCTTTTTATCCGTTCAATCCTTTTTTGTCGTTCTTCCTCCGACATCGGTGGTTTGTTAGTTCTTCTTCCCTCGCTCATTCTTCCTCCATCCTCTATCTTCGTCGGTAACCATCCATTTTCTATGTTCTCTCTTTTATATCATATCTTTTACGCGAGATCACTGCCGGACAGCTATCTTCAACTTTTATTTTTACACATATATTTTATTATAGCATGAATCATTTTTATTTCTACCTATATTTCTCCCTTTTTTCCCTTTTTTATTCTAAAAATGTAATTGCCTTTTGACTTTAACAGTGCTAAAATGGAAAAGCGTGATAATTGGTCACAGTGTATGTAAATAAGGGACGGGAGGAAAAGTATGAAAGTCTGGCAAATATTATTAATTATTTTAATCGTTCTTATTGGAGTTATGGTTGCCCTTTACTTTATCGGCAAACGTGCTCAGAAAAAGCAGGATGAAAGACAAGAGCAGATTGATGCCGCAAAACAGACGACATCCATGCTGATTATTGATAAGAAGCGTCTACCGATCAAGCAATCTGGGCTTCCTCAGATGGTCATCGATCAGACACCGAAATTAATGCGAAGGACAAAGCTTCCTATCGTAAAAGCCAAGATCGGACCAAAGATCGTGGTACTTGTAGCTGATGAAAAAATATTCGATCTGATTCCAGTGAAAAAAGAAGTAAAAGCTACTATCAGTGGTATCTATATCACAGATGTCCGCGGGGTACGTGGACCACTTGAGACACCACCTAAGAAAGTGGGATTTTTCAAGAGAATGAAGAACAAGGTTACTGGAGCAAAATAAAAATGGTAGAGACGGCCTGTTGAATCAAGTTTTCGGACTTTGATTTGGCAGGTTGTTTTTTATTTCTCTTAAAATCAGATACCCAATCCCTGTAAAACAGGAATTACCCGGAGTCTTCCATAATTTAGTCTCTCGTTCCCAACACCCAGCCTTCCGTTGCCGGCAGTCCAGTGGGGCAGGAGCGGGAGGGATTGGCATCGGGCTTGAGTTGTTAAAAATCTTAGCGCGGAAACGGCAGGTCGTTCAGGGTGTTGTGTGCTTACCAAAGCACACAACAAGGACATCTGAGGTGTGTATGCATCAGGCATACACTCCGAATATGTCCGCTCCCTGAAGGACCTGCCGTTTCCACGCTTAGATTTTTACAACGAGAGATCTGCCAATCCCTCCCGCTCCTGCCCCACTGGACTGCCGGCAACGGAAGGCGTCCCCCCATCTTATCCACTAAGATTTGAAAAACAAATTCCCCTCTTTATCCCCCTGCGGTGTCACCCGTATCTGCATAATACAGTCCGCAACAGCACTCCCATTCATCCCCAGAGCATACTCCGCCTGGATCTCCATCCACTTATCAGTCTCCTGCATGACCACTCTGGTGGCATTGATCTCCATCTCCATCGTTCCAAAAGGCGTCTTATAATAAGCCACATTCTTCTTATCTCTCTCAAATGTCATCTGAACATTTACGACACCTTTTTTTCTCACTTCCATGAGACCCGGACGTATCTTGATCATATTATGCGTTGGTTCTGTAAATCCTTCCATAACCTCATCATACAACAGATAATGTGTATGATTTCTATAATAGTATTCACCTGCGCAGATCAGTTCCAATGGTTCGTCATCTTCTGCCTGTGCTCCATCAAGAGCCTGCAGCCCTTTCATATGTATCAATACTTCTTTTGTCATCGATTAAACTACTCCTTGATCTTATATGTTCTCCAGATTAATCTGTTTCGTCATCTCCACATCATAAGGTAAGATTGAATTGGCAAAGCTTTTGAACTTCTCTGCCGCATCGCTGACATAAAAACGATAAGGGAATTCTTCTTCCACGTTTTTCTGATTCAAAAGATTATGTTGTGTCAACAGTTGTTTGAGTGCCAGAGATGTCTCATATGCCGGATTTACCAGGCGTACATCATCACCCATGATATCTGCGATCAAACCACGAAGGAGAGGATAATGGGTACAGCCAAGTATCAGCGTATCAATATCTTCCTCCTGAAGTTCTTTCAGATAGCGGCGGGCAACGATTTCTGTAACAGGATCTTTGCGCCAGCCCTCTTCTACCAATGGTACAAAAAGAGGACATGCCTTTCCCACCACTGAAATCTCCGGGTCTATTTCCTGTATCAACTCCCGATAAAGCTGACTGTTGATCGTTGCCTCCGTTGCAATGACTCCTACTTTTTTCCCAACCGTCTCACGGGCAGCAACCTTCGCCCCCGGCTTTACCACTCCTATGATAGGAATATCAATCTCTTTTTCCAAAGTATCAAGGGCAAGGGCACTCGCGGTGTTACATGCTACCACAACCGCCTTTACCCCCTGGCTCTGCAAGAACTTTACGATCTGACGGGAATACCGGATGACGGTTTCCTTTGATTTACTTCCGTATGGCAGCCTTGCCGTATCTCCAAAATATACGATCTTCTCCATCGGAAGATTTCTCATGATCTCACGGGCTACCGTCAGACCGCCGATACCAGAATCAAAAACACCGATAGGTGAATTAGCATCTATATTCATAGTTTTTCTCCATCTTTCATATTCAATCTAGATTATAACTATTCCGCATTTTCAATCTTACTCATCTTCTGAGGGACAGTTATTACTCATTCTACCTTTTCTTTAAGAAGAATTCAAGTCAAAACCATCGCAAACGGATTTTCGTTTCTGCCGGATGGAGCAAAAAATCATATATATCATCATCAAAAAGTACAGCCAGCTTCTCCTTGGATTCATCTGGAAATACTGGTTTTACTGCATCTGAAAAACACAGGCCCGGATAAAGCACACACCACCAATTATGCCCCACCCCCTTACCGATTTCTATCCGCAGTGCCTCATACTTTCCCGCCGGAAATGTATACTCTCCATATTGTTTTTCCGGAAACCAATCTGAAGTCACAGCGGCTCTGACACTTTTTTGTCCTGTACTTTCACTGACTGTCTCTTCTATCAATTCAATATTTTCCTGTATCAGATATTTTGTCTCTTCCTTCGAATGGGCATTTTTAAGGATTGGCTGGAGCGTTTCGATGACTTTTTCCTTTGCCCTCATCTTTTCTTCCTGATCTTTGGGACTGTCACTGTTTGCTAATATATGAAATCTCAAAATATCAGATGCTATCTCCTGCTGCATAAGTTCTTCCTGTCTTGATGGACCGCCCCATAAGAAAGCCGCCAGAATCCCTATAAAAATAGGCAGCATATATACTGCATTTCGTGTTCTATCCATTTTTGTATCCCTCCCATATCTACTATCTGGAAGGATATCCATTTTCTGATGATTTAATCCACTTTCTTTGTCACCTTGATATTCCCTTCCTGCACCTCCAGATACAATATCTCTTCCAAAGAAAATACATCCTGATCATGAAGTTCTCTGTAGATGGCAGCCAGAGTCACCGGATCACTCTCTGCCATTCTATTCTCATAGATTCCCGCCAAAAATTCCCCGAGAGATTCTGCCTGCATGCCATCCGTTCCAAACACTTCCGAAACATCATCCGTTTGGAATATATAAGCACTGTTACCAAGCACATTTTCCTGCTCCAAACCAAGCAAAACCTTTTTGAAATGTTCCTCGTCCCGCAGCAATCCTTCATCAAATATGACCGCCAGAACGTGACCCGAATCCAGATAATACTCTCTGGTGTCGTTGTACATTTTCATGATCTCCTGCTTGGATCTGCCCGAATACCTCATCAGCTTCCCCGCACTTTGATCCATTCCAGCCATTGAAAAATAAATGTGATACTGGTCCTGATCCCACTCTATCCCAACAGCCAGCGGATAGGATCTTTTCTCAGGCTCTACGATCTGACATCCCGTGAGAAGCAAAAACAGGACCGGCAGAAGCATCGCACCAACTTTCTTTTTCTTTTTTATATATGCTGCACAGATTGTCAAAGCGATAAAAAACGGAAGAAATATCCATTTGCAAATATTCAGATATTCTTTTTCCAAGGACCATTCGCCTCCCCCGCTGACAGCCAAAACAAAACATATCACAGCCGCCGGCAGACGGGATGCCGGCCATTTTACCTGTTCGAGCAAATAGCTGCTGTAAAAAAATATACTCCCCAAACTGAACATAACTGCAAATATCATTACCGTCAAAAACACCAGATCCAATCTCCTGACAAATCCTCCCGGCACCCTCGCCCCTGCCATCAGATCCAGCACCGGATATTCCAAAGAATCTGCCCCATGTTCACCGTACACCGCCTGTAAGACCAGCAAAAGTGCCGCCATGTAAATGCCCATTTTCCCCAAAGTCCCAAATATCCGTCTGACGTGGCTCTCCCCCTGATCACCCGTTATCTGAAGAAAATGCAAAAAAATGACCCCGGAAAATGCCGCCAGGATTTCTATGGTTTTTATAGCGATTTTTCTCATTTGTCCCGTATCCCACGCGTCTTCATTTACCATATTTTCATTCTGTGAAATTGTCTTTTCCATCGCCTGAATCTCCAGATATTTTGAATCTCCCTGAAACGCCGCCAGGATCAACATGATCACGATCAGTGTCAGAAGGATCGGTCCTGCAACCTGAGAAAATCGCCCTCTTTGCTGCACATTTCCAAATCCCCCCAGTGCCGCTGCCACAAGGATAACCCCCACTACCCATGGAGCAATCCCCGAGATCAGATACGTTTTTATCAGACCCATGCTTTTATATAAGATCCACCCTCCGGAAAGGATCAGATATATCTGCAGTATCAGCATGATCGCTCTCGAAAAAAACGTTCCCCAGTACTTCAGCGGATTGCGAAATACATGTGCCTGACGAAACAAAAAAAACGTCCACAGACACAAAATCCCCATACCAAGACCCACACTCAGTATACCTGTCCGTCCCTGCCCTCTGACTGCGATCCACAAAGTCATCGGAGCAAGATATACTAAAAACAGCTGTCTTGCCGCCTGAAGCCCTGATATCTTCTGATTATCTGCAAACATTATGATTTCTTCCTCTCTTTCAATCTCAGTCTTTGATTTCTCCTGGCAAATACCGGCCGATATTTCATCATACGAAATGGCCCCCGCACGATGCCGTCCTTCCCTCCCCGATATGCTTCCATCCCTTTCGCAGTAAATGGCATCAGATATGGAATCCCAAAACTCACCAGACCGGACAGATGCCCCAGAACAAGATAACATCCCACCGCTATCCCCAGCATTCCAAAGATTCCGCCAAGCAAAATAAATCCGTATTTTATCAACCGAAAAGCCGCCGCACACTCTTCATTTGGTATGGCGAAGGAACTCAATGCACTTACTGCGACCACCACTACTGCCATAGGGCTTACCAGGTTCGCACTGACGGCTGCATCCCCTATGATCAGACCGCCCACGATCCCAATCGTCCCGCTTAAAGGTCCCGGCATCCTGACTCCCGATTCCCGGATCAATTCAAAGGCCAGCTCCATAAAAAGTATCTCAAGGATGCTGGGAAATGGTACCCCTTTTCTTGCCTCCGCAAAGGAAAGCAAAAGATTCGTAGGCAGGATACTCGTATGAAAACCGATCACCGCCAGATAGGTACCCGAGATCATCATTGCCAGGATCATCGCCACATATCGGATGATCCGCTGAAAAGATGCTATCTCAAAGCGATTATATCGGTCCTCACTGACACGCATAAAGTCATTCAAGGTCGTGGGCAGCAAAAGAGCTGCCGGTGAATTGTCACTGATCACAGCCACCTTTCCCTCCAGAAGTTCCATTGCCGTAAGGTCCGGTCGTTCCGTTGTCTGGAATTGGGGAAATGGGGAAATCTGATCTTCCTCCGCCAACTGCTCCAGGATACCGCTGTCCAGCACTCCGTCGATCCGAAATCTGTCCAGCCGTCTGTGGAGTTCTTCCAATATCTGCGGATACACCAGTTCCTCGATATAGAGGATCGCAGTGACCGTATCTGACCGCTCACCGATAAATAGTTCCTCCACTTTTAAATCTGCGCTTCTGATCCTTTTTCTTACCAGCGCCGTATTCAATTTTACTGACTCGCAAAATCCCTCCTGAGAACCACGTAGGACTTTCTCTGATTCTGCACTGGATACGCTTCTGGCTGGATATCCCTTACTTCCTACCTTGATCACCTTATCATAGCCATCCACCAGCAGGATCAGGTTGCCGGCGAGCATGGCCCGCATCCCCTCTTCCATTGTTCCATAGGGAAACGCATCCGAGATCCCCATACCATCATTTTCCAGACATTGTATAAATTCCTTTCTCGACATGCCCTCGAACTGTTGGATCATCCTTCCCAGCATGGACTCCTCCAGCATCAGATTACTTACCGTAACCTCGATATAAACAGCCAGACAGTCTACTTTTTCTCTGGCACCAAGCTTCATAGGACGAAACTTGATATCGGCACAGCCCTCGCATTTTTTGCGAAGCCAGGCTTCATTATCCTTCAATAATTTGCTGACCGGTGTACCCATCATTCCACCTCCTGATTTTGCCGTAAACTCTTTTGTAGGGCAATTTTTCTTTATCATGACGATCCATCATTTCATTAAAATGCCCATTTTTTCACTTAAAATACACGCCGTGTGATCCTCGTCATGTGTTTGTCGTATCATAGGACGTAATTTTCCTATATGATACAATAAAAACTGGTGGATCATTACCGTCTGGAAGCTTGCAAATGATGCAAACGTTCCAGTGGCAACAATCCACCAGTTTTAACTTATTCTTATTTGATTGCTCTTTTTATTTCTCCTCGATACTCCTGCGGATAGCCTCCTGCTGGTTGATGATGTGGATGCTGATATGGCGTTTTGCGCTTTCCACATCCCGGTTCTTAAGAGCTGCCCACACTGCATAATGCTCCTTAACAAGGGTTTTCCTGCTCTCCACATCCTTCAGGTATTCGATCCGGTATCGATACATCTGCTCACGGATATTATTGATGATCTGCACCAGTCTGCGGTTATGGGTAGAGTCGTAGATGATCTCATGGAACTTTACATCTGCTTCTGCAAGCTGCGAAAGATCATCCTCTCCCATAGCATTTTCAAATTCCTGTACGGCTGCTTCCAGTGCATCGATTTCTTCGTCTGTGATCCTCTCACACGCAAATTGAACTGCCAGTTCCTCCAGGCCAAGACGTACTTCCAGGACATCATTCAGATCCTGTTCTGTGATCTGGGCAACCTGAGCACCCTTTCTTGGGATCATGATGACAAGACCTTCCAGTTCAAGCATACGGATAGCTTCCCTCACCGGTGTCCTGCTGACACCCAGCCGATTGGCCAGTGCGATCTCCATAAGACGCTCGCCCGGTTTTAACTCTCCCCTTAATATCGCCTGTCTGAGCGTATTGAACACTACATCCCGAAGCGGCAGATACTCATTCATATTTACGTGAAAATCACTTGTCATCTAAAGTTCCTCCATTATTAAATACCGTCGTCAAAAATGTCTGACGGGTCAACATACTGTCTCTTAAAGCCTTGCACGCTGCTTCAGCTTTCGTTTTGTCATCAAATATTCCAAATACCGTAGGTCCGCTTCCGCTCATCATAGCGTTCAGCGCACCATGTTCTTTCATGTGATCCTTGATCTCTTCAATGATCGGATATGCAGGTATCGTCACGCTCTCCAACACATTTTCCATGCGTTTTGTGATCCCATAGAGATTTCCCTGTTCCAATGCCTGTATCATCCCTGCGATATCCGGATGGTGTGTCTGTGCATTCAGGTTCAGATGTGTATATACATACTTTGTAGATACGCTGACACCCGGTTTTCCGATCAATATATAACACTCCGGCATAGGCGGCAGTGCTGTCAGCTTTTCACCGATCCCCTCTGACAATGCCGTCCCACGCATCACACAGTAAGGTACATCTGCTCCAATATTTACACCTATTTCCATAAGTTCTTTCATGGACAGCCCCAGATGAAACAGTTTATTAACCCCCACCAGAGTAGCTGCCGCATCCGAACTTCCGCCCGCCATACCAGCTGCCACCGGTATAAACTTGTTCAGGTCGATCTTAACACCCTGTGTGATCTGATATTTGTCCATTAATAATTTTGCCGCTTTGTGTACCAGATTATTCTCATTTACCGGTATATAACTCAGGTTTGTCGTGAGCTGGATCCCCGGAGCTGCTGTTACCTCCAGTTCCAGCTGGTCATACATCTGTATCGTCTGCATGATCATCTGCACTTCGTGATAACCATCTTCTCTTTTCCGGATGACATCTAATCCTAAATTGATCTTTGCATAAGCCCGCAGTTTCATATATTTTCCTCCGTGCACTTTGTATACAATATTCTTTATGTTCATTTTACTATCCTTTTACACAAAAATCAACCTTAACTGTTGAAGAATTATCACTTGTATAGCTGTTCACAGACTGACTATACGCCACTCTCACCACCTGTTTTCTTGACCACGAGCAATATCTGCTGAGGCTTCACTTCCTCATCTCCCAATTCATTCAATTCCCGGATGGAATCGACTGTGGTATAGAACCTTTTTGCTATATCCCACAGGGTTTCCTGCGGCTGAGTGATATAGCATACAATGCCCGGCATCTGTTCGAGTTTCTCTGCATCCATTTCTTTTTCCTGAATATCAGTGATAATTTCTTCTTCCCACTGTCGGAGCACCAGCGCATTTAAGTTCATGACCGCCTTCACCTCGATTTCGCTGCTGTCCAGCATCATGGTAGAAAGCTGTTCCAACTCTGCCTGCAAATGAAAAGTGCAGTCTTTACCTATCCCCTCTGCCTCTATCAAATGGGAAAATGGGACCGCTGTCTCCATAGAATAAAAAGGCATTTCATCATCGCTGATACTGTAAAGTATGCGGATCTGGATGATTCCCTCCGCCTGGATACCATTTTCCACGATTTTTACTTCATCCATCTTGATCACTCCATCGCTATGGCAGATCTGGAGTATCTTTCCTTTCGCCTCCTGCACCGATATTCTGTCGCTGACACGACATTTTGAATAGTTTTTCACCAGAAGCTGTTCCAATGTCTCTGGCTTTCTTGACATCACACATTCTTTTGATGGCGTGTAGACATCCATCAAAATCGTATCCGTCTCTTCCTGATAGATTTTCATATCAAGTTCCAAAACCATATCTGCCTGCAGTACTCGTTCTTCTCCATCCGAATCCGGCTTGATCTCCAGATTTGCCTGCAGCATTGTAGTATCAATATATGGGATCATATCCATCGTACACCCTGCACAATTTACTTCCGCCGAAAATGGAATCGCCTGTTCCAGCCACTGCAGCGGATTGGCATCATCGTCCCCCGCATACAGGGCAAATACAAACAGTTCTCCCTTCGCCACTACCTTTCCCTCATCTGCCCTAAGATCCAGCCCTCTCACTTCCATCTCGCTCCATAGTATCTCATGGATATTGGGCTTATTGGATGCAAGGGTTATCTCCTCCTTTTTGCGAAGAGTGTCCTTTTTATGTACACCCAAAGTCAGTATACGGATATTTCTCTTTTTGGAAGACAGATCCTGCTGCTCTTTCACATCTACGGGAAGCACAACATCCCCCAATTCGTCAACAGAAGCCTCGAATCCAACAATTGCCTTGATATTCAGCTTACGTGAATTGATCACATGCAGAGTAATATCTTCGATCTCCCATTTCAGGCATACTTTATCTCCAGTATCTGCTCCCTTTAGATGCAGAGTTTCCGAGACTGGCAGTTTCCCCTCCAAACTGCAGATTTCCCTCCTTGGTGTGTCCGCCACATAAAGCAGCCGGAAATGAAGAGCGCCATTTATCACGGCTTTTCCATCATTTACCTGTATTTCCTCAATCTGGATCTCACCTTTCTTTTGTATCATACGACTGATGTCGGGCTTTGTATCCGGCACATTGTAATCCTCGTCAAAAGTCAACTGATTGACCGCTCCGCCTTTTTTTCGTAAAATATGAATATTCTTTTTAACTAATTCCATGTCATTTCCTCCCCTTCAAAATCCGCTGCCTGTATGCAGTCTCAATCTCATTCAAATACCACCTGCTTCTCTCTTCCCTCTACCTTGACCACTATGTACGGACAGGATATAGCATCTTTTTGCTCTTCCCTGGATGCCGGCCCCACAAGCTTTGTCTTTATGTGGATCGCTTCTTTATTTTCTGTAACTGACTCCACCTGGATACTATATCCACCTGTACTTTGGATTCCATATCCTTTCATCAGATAAAGCTCTCCCTCACACTGATACATCATCTGAAATCCTTCCTGTTTCCTGGCATCTATCACATTTTTAACCTCTATTGGCAGTTCGCCTTCTTCCACTACCGTATAATCGATTGCTTTTGTTTCCCCATTCTTTTGTTTTATCACATTACATCCCACGATTCCAAGCGCCAGAAGGGCGATCAGAAAGACAAATGAAACTCTCTTTTTCATAACTTCCCTTTCTTCATTCATCGCTATTATTTTATGTGGATTTTTTTCAAACATTCCTGTATAATGTAATTGAAAATTCTACCGAACGGTATAGACTGGTTTTCGAACCAGGGGAGGCGCTTATGATACGATTTATTCTTGTATGTATTACTGTGATTGGGTTTCTGATTTTATCCATCCCGATACTTCTTGTAGAATGGATTCTTGGAAAGTTCAATCCCTACGCGAAGGGCATCAGTTCTCTTCGGATCGTCCAGGGTGTATTCAAATTCATCCTAAAGATCACCGGTGTATCAGTAACTGTGATTGGTGAAGAAAATGTCCCAAAAGATCAGGCTGTTTTGTTTATCGGCAATCACCGCAGCTTTTTCGACATTCTCCTCACTTACACCCGCTGCATGGGACTGACCGGATATGTGGCCAAAGCTGAGATGGAGAAGATTCCTCTTCTTTCAAACTGGATGCGGAATCTGCACTGTCTTTTCTTAGACCGGCAGGATATCAAAAAAGGATTAAAGACCATACTGACCGGCATCGAAAAGATCAAATCCGGAATCTCTATTTGTATCTTCCCGGAGGGTACCCGAAACAAAGGTGACAGTGACCTTGAACTGTTGGAATTCCATGAAGGAAGCTTCAAACTCGCAACCAAAACAAATTGCCCGATTGTTCCGATCGCACTGAATAATACATCTGCTATTTTTGAAAAACAATTCCCGCGGATGAAAAAGGTACATGTTGTGATCGAATATTGTAAGCCGGTGATTCCTTCTGAACTCTCCAAAGAAGATAAGAAGTTCATTGGGAAGTATATGCAAGCGTTGATCGCTGAGACTTTGAAGAAAAATGAAGAATTAGTATAAGGATATGGATATGGCAATAGGACGCCAGGAATTATGCAGGGAGCCGTTTTCCAAACGAGAGCTGAGAACTTCCGAGCTACCGTCTAAGCCGCACTAAGCTCATCGCCAGAGGGCTCTTCGCTAAGTGCTTGCTAAGACGGGAATCTCGTAAGATTCTCAAAACGCTCTCCAATTGTTTGGAAAACGGCTCCCTGCATAATTCCTGGCTGTTTATTGGGGGGAGGAGGGAATGAGGAGCGGAGGGAGTGGGGGTGGACTGGCGGACTAGAGGACTATGAATTTGTGTGATTTCGAAAGTTGGGCAACTGGTGAAAAACTTTCTTCTATTGCCTCGATATACAATTTTTCAAGACTTTTTTAACGGAATTTCCGATTAAAGCAGTTAATATCGGGCATATACAATGCTAATCAATTCCTTTGCCTCGAATAATACATAACACGCGGCAGAGGATGTTTTTAATTTTGTATATGCCACTCCCACCAAGACTAGTTTCTTGTTTCCTCTCCACCTATAGAGGTGGGAGTCTTATCTGCTTTCAAGATAGACACAGGAATTTTGCTTTTATGCCCAATCTCTGCCAACGCCCAGCCCTCCAGTGCCGCCATTCCTGTGAAGCCGGATGCAGGCGAGGGGGGGATCGGGGGGAAGCTGAAAAAACTCTAAGTGTGAAAAAGGCATTTTCTACAGGATGATATGTGCTCACCAAAGCACATATCAAAGCCACCTGAGGTGCGTATGCATCAAGCATACGTGCCGAATGTGGCTGATTCCTGCAGAAACTGCCTTCTTCACACTTAGATTTTTACAGCGAGCACCCTACCACCTCCGCCCGCATCCGGTTTCACTGGAATGGCGGCACTGGAGGGCGTCCCCCTATCAAACTCTTTTCCTTACAAACAATACCCTCGAAGCTCCTTCACAACCTCCTCAAAGCACATAAAATGTGATGCCTTGACCAACACCACATCTCCTGCCTTGATCAGCCCCGGAAGTCCTTCCATCATTTTCTCTCTATCTTCAAAGTACACAACCTGAAGCTTTGTCCCCTCTGTTTCATCAGCGGACGCTCCGGCGGAACCTTCTGCCGTCCCTTTACCGGCTTCTTGCGCCGCTGCCTTAACAGCCGCCTCAGCCATATTCTTACACAAAGGACCCGCACATATAAGCAAATCTATCTTACTCTTACCAACAAACGTTCCAACCTCCGCATGGAGTTTGGCCTCATCAGCACCAAGTTCACCCATGTCCCCAAGTATCGCCACCTTGCGTTCAAGCACATCCGCCAAAATGCCTACTGATGCTTTCATGGACATCGGATTCGCATTATAACAGTCATCAATGATCGTAAGTTTTTCGTTGATGATAAAGTTCAGTCTTCCGCCCAGCGGTTTCACACTCTCGATACCTGTCTTGATCTCCTCAAGTGTCATACCATAGGTCAGTCCAACCGCTGTTCCCGCAAGAGCATTGTACACCATGTGCTGTCCCGGGATCGGTACCGTCACTGCAAATTCACCTTCTGGAGTATGGATCTTACATGAGATTCCACGGATTCCCTGCCCCTTTATCTCATCTGCATAGATCGGATGTTCCGGATCCAGTCCGAAAAATACCGGAGATCTCCCCTGCACTTCTTTTACTGTCGCCAGCTTATCATCATCTCCGTTCAGGATCACCGTCGCCTGATCCTTCAAGTGATCAAAAACTTCTGTTTTTGCTTTTAATACTCCGTCTCTGTCTCCCAGATTCTCCAGATGACAGGTTCCTATATTCGTGATCACACAGGTATTGGGTTTAGCGATAGCTGCCAGACGGTGCATCTCATCAAAATCACTGATCCCCATCTCAAGAACTGCTATCTCATCCTCGTCTCTCAGACGAAATACCGTCAAAGGAAGACCCAGCTCATTATTAAAGTTCCCCTGCGTCTTCAGCACACGATATCTCTGTGAAAGCACTGCTGCTATCATCTCTTTTGTGCTGGTTTTTCCCACGCTTCCCGTAATTCCCACCACAGGGATCTGAAGCTGTTCCAGATAATATGCCGCCAGATCTTTTACTGCCGTAAGCGTTGATCCCACCTGAATATATGGATACTTTGCGCCTTCCAGCTCTCTTTCTGAAAATGTACATAAAGCTCCCGCTTCCATCACCTGCAAAATAAAATCATGTCCATCGGCTCTGGCTCCTACGATAGGCACGAACAGACATCCTTCCTCCACTTTTCGACTGTCAGAAGTAATGGATGTGACACATTCCCCTTTTTTCTCTTCCGTTCCGTGATACACCCCGCCGCATGCCTGTGCGATATTTCCTAATGTTAGATTCTTCATGGTAAAGCTCCCTTTATTCATATTTTTTCAGAGATATATAGATCAACTTTTCGCACAGACCCGGATAATCGATACCCAGAGCCGCTGCTTCCTGTGGGAGCAGACTGGTTGGTGTCATACCCGGAAGAGTATTTGCCTCCAGACAATACATCTCTCCGTTTTCTTTCATCAGGAAATCAAGACGGGCGTATCCCTCGATACCAAGGACCTTACATCCCATTTTCGCATAGTTTTGCATCCTGCTTGTCTGCTCTTCAGTAAGTACCGCCGGACAAGTCTCCACAGCTGCCCCTGCTGAATACTTATTCTTATAATCATAAAATCCTTCTACAGGAGCGATTTCGATCACCGGATATGCTTCCCCATCTACAACCCCTACAGAAAATTCTCTTCCTTCGATATATTCTTCCACAACAACTTCATTTTCATAGGAAAATGCTCCTGCCAATGCTTCTTCATATTCCTTTTGATCCTTAGTGATATAGACACCCACGCTTGATCCGCCGCAGCAAGTCTTTACTACAACAGGAAATTCCATACCCTGATCGGAAAGCTGATCACTGCAGTGTCCTTTGATAAGCTCCACTCCCTTCGGTGTCGGAACTCCGCTCACTGAAAATAACTTCTTCGTGATCCCTTTATCCATAGCCATTGCACTGCTTAAGTATCCCGTACCGGTATATGGAATATGATACAGGTCAAATGCCGCCTGCACCTTTCCGTCCTCACCATTTGCCCCATGAAGCGCCAAAAATACCACATCAGCTGCTTTGCAAAGTTCAAGCACCTTTACCCCAAAGAAATCCTTATTCTTAGCCACCGTATCAGCAACTTTATCATTGAATCCCTTTATATATTCAACTTCCTGATCCACATCATATTCACCATCAAATATCGTCTCACAGTCAGCGTCCTCTTTACCAAAATATACATCCACCAGGATAGCCTGATGTCCCTTTGAACGAAGTGCCTTACATACATTGGTACCGGATACGATGGAAACATCTCTTTCTGTGCTTGTTCCTCCAGCCAATACTACGATTTTCATACTTACTCCTCACTCTCTTTCAGGTTTGATCATTATCTATATATTCTTATACTTTTTGTATTGCATGTTTCTTCTGCCTCATTTGAACTGCACTGCAGCGAAACAAATGACCGCCACAGATATCTCCCGCCGGAAATACCTGCAGCGGTCATATATATTCACCCAATTGTGATCTTCGAATCCTGATAAATTTTCATCCTTCATCGATCCCGCAGATTTTACGTCTGCGCTCACTCTCTAATATACAATAACCGGCGTACCAATTTCAACTGTATTAAATATTTTCTGTGCATTTGCTGTTGGTGTATTGACACATCCATGGGAACCACTTGCCATATAAATTTCACCGCCATACTCTGAACGCCATGTATCTGCATCATGAATACCAACATTTCCGTTAAATGGCATCCAATATGTAACCGGCTGTGTGTATCCCTCGCCTTTTAAGATCGCATCCTGTTTCATGGCATCTATCGCCCATACACTTCCTGAGGGAGTTCCATTTCCCTTGTTTGGATTGCCTGTAACAACAGGGGTATCTACAACCAAAACTCCATCTTTATAGCACCACATCCGCTGTTCCTGGATACTTATCTCAACGTATGTTCCGCCAATATCATTCGTGTCTCTGGATTTTCCTTCATACAGATAAACCGGTTTGATCGTTCCTGTCTGCCCTTCGGTGATAGCCTGTACCAGAGCTGCCGTAGTTTCCTGTTTTTTGATCACCCAACCGTAATCTCCGCCTTTCAGTGAGATCTTATTGCCTGCACTCGTAGTAAACTCATGTGTCAGCCCAAATGTATCATAAGTATAGGCAAGCTGCTGAACATATGCCGCTGCTTTTGTCTGATCCACACTATACTGTCCGTCTTCACCTTTGACGATCCAGTCTTTGATCACTGCTGCATTGACTACCTCTGTTCTGTCACCAAAATCATAGGTCAGATTTGTCTGCATAAACTTATTGAGTGCCGTGATCTCAGCTACCAAAGCTTCATTATCCTTGTATACTGAAGGTTTCAGATAACATCCCAGTTCTTCCAGATTGATATCTGTCTTTCCATTATCAAGAGCATCCACAACAGCTGCTTTGACTTTTTCCCGGTCAAGAGTATTTCCTTCGACTTCTGGAACGATCTCATACTGGCTGCCATTTTCCTGAACGTACGCATCTGCCGGGGCAGTTATGTTCTCCTCCTGAAAGCAGCTCATATCATTCAGTATCCCGTCAACCAGATCTGCATCGTAAGATGTATTGCATGAAAGTTCGTAAGTATTCTTATTCGAAAAAGCAGTGATCCATTTCCACTGATTCTGCTCCTTCATCAGATCATCCACCTTACTGTCATCCACATAAGTAAGATTCAGCTGTCCGGCTGCGATCGTCTCTGTTTTGCCATCTATCTCCGTAATACGAAGCTTGTACGTCCCTATCTCTTCCTGAATATTTTCTTTTACCTCAGCAACTGTTTTATTGCTGCAGTCGATACCATTGATTGTTGTTCCCTTCAGAAAATGACTGGAAAAATAATAGGACACTCCCAAATATCCTATCGCCATGATCAGTACATACCCGATCAAAACGCCCAGAGCAATTTTCTTAGCTTTTCCATTTTTCTTTGCCATATAATATAATCCCTTACTTTCTATAATTCCCACAATTGTATCTGTTCAGCTTTCTCATCCGTCCAAACCTGGTACTGTGAAATCCGCCAAATAGTTATTTTCATTCTAACACCGAATGTTTTCCGGGTAAAGTCCTTTAGAAAAAAGTAAGAAACTCAAGATGAAAAACCGCCACGTTAGTCACCATGGAGATTTCTCCTGATATTAACTAATGTGGCGGTTCTCCCAACCTTATATTATTCACTGAGCAGCTTATCTATGCTCACCAATTTTACACTGAGGACAAAAATCTCTGCTGCAGCGCCCAGTTCTTCCACTGTCGGGAAGGATGGAGCGATTCTTATGTTCTTATCTTCCGGATCCTTGCCATAAGGATATGTTGCACCGGCGCCTGTCATCACAAGACCTGCATCTTTTGCTTTAGCAACGATCGCTTTTGCACATCCTTCTAAGGAATCAAAGGAAATAAAGTATCCACCCAGAGGTCTGGTCCAACTTCCAATCTCAAGTCCGCCCAGTTCTTTATCAAGAACCTCCAGAACCTTTTCGAACTTCGGACGAAGGATATTTGCATGTTTGCGCATATGTTCGTACATTCCCTGCATATCTTTGAAGAAACGCACGTGACGGAGCTGATTGAGCTTATCATGTCCGATGGTCTGGAACTTCATATATTGCTTTGCATCTTCCAGATTGGCCTCTGATGCAGCCAGTGCTGCGATACCTGATCCAGGGAAAGAAACCTTTGATGTGGAAATGAACTTAAATACCATATCAGGATTTCCTGCTTTGATACATTCGTTCAGCAGTTCCAGGATCACATCTCTCTTGTCATCATACAGATGATGGATCGAATATGCATTATCCCAGAAAATCCTAAAATCTTCTGCTGCAGGTTTCAGATTAGCAAATCTGCGGACTGTCTCATCTGAGAATGAATATCCCGTCGGATTGGAATATTTTGGTGTACACCAGATTCCCTTGATTGCAGGATCTTCGGATACGAGTTTTTCTACCATATCCATATCCGGACCATTCTCAAGAAGCGGTACATTGATCATCTCGATACCGAAAAACTCTGTGATAGCAAAATGACGGTCATATCCAGGTACTGGACAGAGGAATTTTACTTTATCGAGCTTACACCATGGAGTACTTCCCATGATACCGTGTGTCATGGCACGTGAAACCGTATCGAACATAACATTCAAGCTGGAATTGCCGAAGATCAGAATATTTCTTTCTGGTACTTCAGACATATCAGCTAATAATTTTCTTGCATCGCTGATTCCATCCAGAACACCATAGTTTCTGCAGTCCACACCGTCAGAGCTCACCAGATCAGACTGGCTGTTCAGGATATCCATCATTCCATTGCTGAGATCCAGCTGTATCTTTGATGGTTTTCCACGGGACATATCCATTTTCAGGCCTTTCCCTTTTACATCCTCAAATTTCTTTTCCAAATCACTCTTCAGTGACATTAATTCTTCTTTACTTAACTGGCTATAAGGCTTCATGGGTTGCTCCTCCTATTTTCACATTTTTTCACTATCTGCTATTTTATTGAGATTCTGACCAAATGTCAATAGAAACTTGCATTTTCGGCAATTTCACAGGAAAAAGATGGTTTATTTTTTGTGGTTATGCAACTTTTTTGTTTTGGACTTGCAAATATATCTTCTTTGCAATACTCTTCGCTCATTTTCGATTGCACTGCCATCAAAAATAGTCATCAAAAATAATGCCTGTTCTCATTGAATTCTCCTGACTGCATGTGTTATGCTATACGAAGCATCAAAAACGCTAATACCTATGATAATTCAATTATGCCCCGGCATAATCGGATCAATATGAACATGGATATTTGAAAATGAGTATTTTATAGGAGGAATTAAGAATAGATATGTGGATAGCAGATAACTGGAAAGATTATGAAGTCATTGACACTTCTGACGGAGAGAAACTGGAACGCTGGGGGGATTTTTTGTTGGTCCGTCCCGATCCTCAGGTCATATGGAATGTTCCCAAAAAGAATCCTGGCTGGACAAAGAAGAACGGACATTATCATCGAAGCAAAAAGGGCGGTGGTGAATGGGAGTTCTTCAATCTTCCCCAACAGTGGTCCATCCATTATGGCGATCTAACTTTCAACTTAAAGCCTTTTAGTTTTAAACATACAGGACTTTTCCCTGAGCAGGCAGCCAACTGGGACTGGTTCGGCGATAAGATCCGCAAAGCCGGACGACCGGTAAAAGTCCTGAATCTGTTTGCCTACACAGGCGGTGCCACACTGGCTGCCGCTGCTGCCGGAGCTTCCGTGACACATGTGGATGCTTCTAAGGGTATGGTTACATGGGCAAAGGAAAATGCCGTTTCTTCCGGCCTTAAAGACGCACCGATCCGCTGGATCGTTGATGACTGTGTCAAGTTTGTAGAACGTGAGATCCGTCGCGGCAATACTTACGATGCCATCATCATGGACCCTCCGTCTTACGGCCGCGGACCAAAAGGTGAAATCTGGAAGATCGAGGAGGCTATCCATCCATTGATCAAGCTCTGTTCCAAGCTTCTGAGCGAAGATCCACTTTTCTTCCTTGTGAATTCCTACACTACCGGACTTGCTCCTGCCGTGTTGACTTACATGATCGCCACTGAACTGAAAAGCTTCGGCGGCCATGTAGATTCTCAGGAACTGGGACTTCCTGTTACTGATACCGGTCTGGTACTCCCCTGCGGTGCTTCCGGACGCTGGGAAAAGTAACATCCATGAAATAAAACAGCCATTTCCTACCATACAGTTTTTCGATACAATGCCCTCAAAGTAATTGATCCAGGGTATGTACAGATCCAACTGCGGTAGAAATGGCTGATTTTTGTTGTATCTTATTTCTGGTAAGCTTCCACGATCTCAGCAATATACATTACATGATAATCCTTCTCCGGATACCATTTTGTATCTTCCTCGTTATTGTAGAAATTTTCCGGCTTAATGGTATCACTGTACAATTTTTTGCACACCAGTACCTGTGATGCCTCTTCGAAAGATGCGTGTCCACCCGCCATTTCTACATGAAGCCCTGATTGATCGATCTTGTCAGGTACCTGTCTGCCCGATGTTTTTCCCAGATATCCCAACTCCTTCATATGATTCCCATCAAAAAATGAAATCGTAAACGTATCATTTTCATCCACGAATTCTTTTGTATATCGCTGCGGACGGATATAAACGGTAGCTACGTTCTTTCCCCACAAAACTCCAACTCCACCCCAGGAGGCAGTCATCGTGTTCACTTTTCCATCTTTTTCTCCTGTTATCAACATCCACTCAGAACCAATTTTCTCAAATGGTTTCATTTCCATAGTTTTTACATCTGTCTTTTCAAATGCCATGGTAGGTCACTCCTTTTTTTCTTTCAAATATAACCTATATTGATTCTTTTTACAAGTTTACATAATATTTTAAAGATATAAAAAAAGTGTCAACACTGCCAACATGTGATAAAATGAATCAATAAGAAAGAATCCTGCTTGCAGTAAAAAACATCGGAGGTGCCTTATGCTGTTTGATGATGAAAAAGACTATCTCATGAGAATGATCAAAGAAATGGCAAGAGTTTTGTTCTCCATCATGCTTGGAAAAAGCTATGTTCAGGTTGAACTGCCTGAAGAGAATAAATATGAGATCTCAGGAAACAAATTAGAAGAATATCTTGCGATGGTTGACCGGGGTGAGATCAATGAAGCTGAAAATCGTATCTTAGCAGACCTGGATTATAATGATCAGGGGGAAGTCACCGCCGCTGTTTTCTTTTACCAGCACATCGGTGAAAAAGATCCTGATTTTTTAGAGGCTCACAATTATTCGGAAGAGGAAGTTCTGGACGGTTTAAAACAGTTGGCCAAACAGGCCGGATATGGCAATCTATGTGATCTTATCGATTAAAATAATTTAAAATATTCTTTTGTCAGGAGGTGGCTCCATGTCAGATTCCATGCATGAAAAAATAGTAACAACGGAAGCGTTGCCGGCAAAATCCTTTGCTTATGCCAGTCCCAACCAGTTTATCACCAATCACTGGCACAACAGTCTTGAACTTTTATATCTCGAATCCGGAAAAATGGATGTGGGCATCAACAACAAAACTTATCACTTGAAACAGGGCGACCTTATCATTATCAATTCCGGCGATATTCATTTTACTCATTGCCGTGAACTTTCAAAGATCTATGTACTTCAGGTGCCCTACCCTATTTTGAAAGCCCATATTCCCAATTTTGATTATATCCGTTTTCAGTCTCCCGACGGGCTCAATCTGCTGACAGGATCTTCCCATGCCAGACAGCTCCAAAAATTCATCCTTTCGCTCTATCAAATGGTAGAAAAAAAAAGAGCCGGGATATTCGCTCATATTCTCCAGCTCTCTTTATCAACTTTTGTATATACTTTTTTCACATTACAGAGTCGATATCAGCACCGCAACCAAGAGAAAAAGTGACCGCAATCTGCTTCGTCTTGAGCAGATCATGGCATATGTTAAAATCCACTATGCCCAGCCTGTATCCCTGGAAGATGCAGCAAATGTGCTCTCTTTGAACCAGGAATATTTTTGCAGATACTTTAAAAAATATATGGGTATGACCTTTCTGGAATATGTCAATTCTGTCCGTCTCTCCCATATCTACGGAGATCTTCTGAATACCAACTACGGTATCATGGCACTGCTGGAACGCCATGGCTTCACCAATTACAAACTATTTGCCAAGATGTTCCGGACCACTTATGGCTGTTCGCCCAGCGAACTCCGCAAAAAAAGCAACTCATCACAGCAAACATACGATTAAAGGTCACACGAACCTTTATCCCGTTCATTATCAGTATCCGATGAACCAACCATGATTTTTATGATTTCTTCATTGGTACGCTTCATGCCTTCTCTTCCGAGACGGCCGATATTTCGTATGGTATTGTCTACACCTTTTGTCACCAGACCATCTCCGCCGTAGAACTGCTGCTGGTGCATATACATCTCATAACCAAGGATTCCTGCATTGACTGAAAATGCGATCTTTGCTGCACAGGACGCTTTCGCTCCATCACATACCATCCCTGATATGATGGCTAACGCATTTACAACTGTATGTGCAATTTCTTTTTCCTGACCGCCTTTTAGATATGCGATGCCGGCACCCGCAGCTGCTCCGGCACAGACAGCACCGCAAAATGCTGACAAACGCCCAATCCCGGTTTTCTGATGTATCGCAACCAGATTGGAAAGCACAAGGGCACGGTATTTTGTCACCTCATCCACCTGCAGATTCTCTGCAAATTCAATCACTGGAACTGAGCAGGTGATCCCCTGATTTCCTGAACCTGAATTGATGACTACAGGCATCTCGCACCCATTCATACGGGCATCCGATCCCGCTGCTGCCTTTGCCACCGCCCGGCTTTTGATATCCTCACCATAAGCAGACAGCCATACCGAGCCAATATTTGCTCCATAATTTCCCTGCAGTCCCTCATTGGCAATTGCCATATTGCACTTTATCTGTTTGTCCAGAACAGGTTTCACATCCTCCACATCACAAGTCGAAGCGAATTCAAAGATTTCCTCCATATTCAGCATACTCCGGTCGGTCAGCCCTGATTCATTCTCACCGGAGACCGGAATGTCCAAAAGGATTTCTCCATTTTTCTCCATATATATAAGATTGGTATGATAATTAGCAATGCGGACTTTTGCATGATCCGAACCGGCATACTCTGATATGATGATTTCGAAAGTGAGACTGTTCTCAAGATAGTTCACTGTGATATCCGCTGCTGAAAGGTATTCTTTGATTTCCTTCTTTTTTTCTTCACTGACCTCCGATATGACTTCCAGCTCTTTTTGGGATTCTCCGGCAATGATACCTGCTGCTACTGCCGCCTCTATCCCCTTCATGGAGCCGGTATTTGGCACGATCACGGACTTTACATTCTTGATGATGCTTCCGCTTGCCCATACTTCTACCTTATCTGGTATGTTTCCAAGGATTTCCCTGCATTTTGCCGCCGCATAAGCTAAAGCGATCGGTTCCGTACATCCCATCGCTGTGATCAATTCTTCCTGTAGGATAGATAGATATGCCTGGTATTTTTCACTTGTTTTTTCCATCTGTAATCCGCCTTCCATATATTTTCAGAAACATGTACCGTCTGACGTACCTGCTAAAAACGTCTTTACCTTGGTGATGCAAAGGTAAAGACGTTTTTAATTTCTATACTATTCTTTATTATTTTTTTGAGATGATTATTTCTCTACAACTTCCAGGATCTCCATTGGACATGCTTTTGCACAGATACCACATGCGATACACTTTGTAGATACCGGTGATGATTCTGCTTTGACCATAACACCAAATGGACAGGCTTCTACGCACTTTCCACATCCTGTACAAAGTTTTTTATCGATCATGTAAACACCTTTTGCATTCTGTTTGATCGCTCCAGCTTCACATGCATCTGCACATTTGCCACACTGTACACAAACCATTGGTTTTACACCGCTTTTTTTCTCTACGATCTGGATGCAGGATTTGTCCGGATCAAATTCCTTGTAGAATGCCATGGAACATGCTCTTACACACTCGAGACAGGCCATACATGTTGCGCCTTTTTTTACTGATAATTTCTTCATCTATGTATCCTCCGCTATTTTTTATAGTGAACGTTCCTCACATGGACATCCACTTACTTATTATCTAATTAGTGTACCATTATTAGAGAATTTCCGCAAGATGTTTGCGTCTCGAGTTTACGTAGATTTATCCACAGTCTCCTGATTTTACTTACCTTATCTTGTTTGTGTCCATGCGCCGGAAGCGTCTACATAGTATTTTCCTTCGACCCAGGTCTGTGCTGCCATGTGGCCTGCTGGTGATACGTTTCCGTACAGATAGTACCATGTGCCGTTTACTTTCTGCCAGCCAGTCTTCATGGCTCCGTCGTCCGGGGAGCTGCCTAAGTAGTACCAGTAGCCGCCCAGTTTCTGCCAGCCGATCTTCATGGCTCCATCGCTAGAGGTTCCCAGATAGTACCAGTTATTGCCCAGCTTTTGCCAGTCATACTTCATGGCGCCATCATTGGATGCTCCCAGATAGTACCATTTGCTCGCGATCTTTTGCCAGCCGTACTTCATAGTTCCATCGGAGGTTGACAGATAGTACCATTTTTCATTGATCTTCTGCCAGCCGGTAAGCATTGCTCCTGATCGGTTCATGTAATACCATTGGCCGCCAATATTTTGCCAGCCGGTCTTCATGCTTCCGTCGCTCGTGCTGCTGCTCAAGTAGTACCTTGTGCCATTTACGGTCTGCCAGCCGGTGAGCATTGCTCCGCTTTCACTCATGAGATACCACTTGCTGCCAACATTTACCCAGCCAGTGGCTATCTTGCCATTGCTGTTGCCGTAATACCATTGGTTATTGACCTGCTGCCAGCCTGGTTTCCATGTAACGCTGCTCTGCTTCTTCACGACTGCTGAAGTCTTTCCAGATGCCAGGGACTTCACGTATCCGTCCGCTGTTACCTTTACAGCTATGATCTTGCCGGCATCATTGTCACTTACCGTATAGGAAGATTTGTCTGTGCCGACTTTTGTTCCATTTGCTGTCCATTCATAATGCAGCTTCGCACCTGACTGCTGGCCGGTCACCTGGGCAGTCAGTGTATCGCCGGAAGTCACACCTGTCATCTTGTTGATCGTTACTTTTCCTTCCAGATAAGCGGTAAATGGTGTCTCATTGGTCAGCTCATCACCCTGGAAGTGCGTTTCTGTTTTCTTTATACATACGGCCAGTTTTCCTTTTTCGATAGCTGTATTTCCTACGGAAATAACCGTTGTAGTACCGGCTGCCGTAATATCTTTCCATTCATCCCCGTTGATCTTATAAGAATAAATGGTTCCTGACATACTTTCTATAAATGAGCAAATTTAAAAAAATGCACAATAAGTTCACGCTACTAACGCCAAAACATCATCAAAAAGAATGTTTCTTGCTCCGCACTGGTAGA
>SAAH01000326.1 GCA_009929525.1 Clostridia bacterium
GTCGCTGTCTGACAAAATAGGACCTTTCCCGCGTTTTTCAATTTTAAGGGACCATCTTTGACGGCATAGTAACCATGCAATTTGTGGATCTAATGAAGCTGCTGCTGTCATTATTTTGCCGACATCTGAAGTCAGAAGATTAATTATTTAGGAGCCTTAATATGGACCGGAAACTAAGATTTTTTATGAGTTTTGCAAAAATGATAAGACCAGGGTGGAGAGCAACTGCTCTTTTTTATTTGCTTTTCATCCCTGTCAGGTTTATGGCGCCAAGGAAAAAGGTCGCCCAAAAAAACATTGAGCTTGTTTTTCCGGACAAAACTGACGCAGAAAAAAAGAAAATGCTTGATGGATCTTACAGGAGCATGATATGGACGGGCATAGAAATGCTTTCCTGGCAGAGAGACCCTTCTCTTGTGGACAAATGGATCGTTGAGATCGAGGGAAGAGAACACATGGATCAGGCTTTTGCCCTGGACAGAGGGGTTATTGTAGTATCAGCCCACTGCGGAAACTGGGAACATGCGGCAACCTGGCTGGGAAGAAACTGCAAGGGCGTAGTTGTTGTCAGGCACTCCGATGATCCCTTTCAGCGGGAACTCATAGACACACTCAGACGAAACGGCGGATTGCGGACATTGGGAAAAGACGAACCCATGACAAGGGCTGTGGGCATACTGAGAAAAAATGAACTTATAGGTCTTGCAGCGGACCAACACGGCGGAGGAGATGGGATCATGGTCCCATTCTTCGGACATGAGACCAGTACTTTTCAGGGAGCGGCGGTCTTTGCCTGGATATCTGGAGCTCCCATACTTCCATACCAATGCATCAGGATAGAGCCGTTTCGTTTCAAACTGGTGATCAGCCCCCCGATCAAATGGGAAAAGGGCAAGGACCGGGAGGCAACACTCAGGTCATTGACAGCAAAGGTGAATCTGGAGCTGGAAAAAATAATACGCAGGGCACCTGAACAGTACCTATGGCAGCACAAGCGATTCAAGGAGCTCTTTTCCGGCTAGTTCTTCTTTTTTACCTGCGCATCCGGATTGTCGCAGACCAGAGTCCCGGCGACTGCGAAATTGTCGTTTGCCATTTCGTTGATAATGATGCGGACTGACGTTTTAGGGACCTCCATGGTCTCGCAAAGTGCTTCTGTTACC
>SAAH01000327.1 GCA_009929525.1 Clostridia bacterium
CTCAGAAATGTCAGTCAGGAATACAGGTTCCTGTTTTGAAAATGCATTATGCCAAAGCGGTGACCTGTCCAGCGGGAAATTCTGGAGGTTGCCAATTTCCGGCACCACTCCCTCTGCAAGCCACTCATTGGTCATGCTTATCGTCTGTCCGTCTTCGTTGATCCTCATCATGTAGCTCCTGTCTGCCCTGTAGAGCTCCGCCACACGCCTGAGGATGATGTTCATAGACTCTTCAAGGCTGGTTGCATAAGTCATTTCACCGATCCCCTCTAGAAGAGCCTTTTCGATCTTAAGCCTTGATGATAGATTCTTCTGCTGTTCCTGCTTTTCTGTCAGGTTGATCGCCCATTCTATCCTGGCAAGCCTTCCGTCCCAATCCAGAAGTTTGTCTTTAAGCAGGTAATGGTTGCCGGAATTCAAGTCTGTATTTTCCCAGACATAATACTTATCCCTTGAAAGCAAATTCATCGTGCAAAAAGAGCACGGCTGATCATTTCCATAGAAAAAATCATGGCATTTGCTGCCTTTGAAGTCTCTTCCCTTGATCCATGGAAGCTCCCTGCCTGCCTTGTTCAGATAAAGGAGATCATAGTTATCTGCGTCGCTTACGTATACAACGTCATCTGTTTCATCAAGCATTACTTCCCAGTTTTTCATCTGGGATAATTTTTCATTGTAAAGGAGGCGCTCTCTGGCTCTGAGTACAAAGAGGCTTATTGTGTCTGATATTGTCCTTATAGTGTCTTTTTCCTCTTTGGTGAAGATATGCTTCTCCTTAAAATATTCAAAGGCAAGCACAGCCTTCCTTTTGCCACCTTCGACGATATAACAGAGCATCGTAGACTTTACGCCTCGCACCTTCATGTGGTCATTCTCAAGATAATCCGGGATGCCTTTTCCAGTATCCTCACACAAAAGTATGTTATTCTCATCCAGTTGAGCCTTTATCGAGGACCACTCATCCGCAGGAAATCTTTTTCCCTCTCTTTTAAGCGGGGGCACTCCCTCGTCGCACCACTCGTATAGGATCTCGTAGTATGTCTCGTCCTCTGGAAAGACAGAAACATCCATCCTCCCCATCTTGAAGGAGTTTCCCACAAACTCAAGGAGTATTGGCACAGCTGTATCAACGTTCTCGTATTGGCTGAAGAGTTTAAGGATG
>SAAH01000167.1 GCA_009929525.1 Clostridia bacterium
CTTTTTGTCCAGCACTCAGGAGGAACTGAGTGACTTACCTTGGGAGGTGATTCAAGATGAAAGAAACGAAGAAGACGCATTTGTTGGATAGTATTGAGCAGTTCACAGCTGAGAACGGTTTTCCTCCTACAATCCGGGAGCTTTGTGGCCTGTTGGGCTATCAGTCCCCATCGACAGTGCATGGCTATGTCAAGCAGCTGTGCAGTGAAGGCCGCCTGAGCTATGAGCCAACCCGTCCAAGGACGCTGGTGGTTGTCCGATGAAAGTCCGACTAAATCACGACAAAGTTCCGATAAAAGTCCGAGACTTTTCGTACTGAATGTCCGACTGTCAACCCCTTATAATGTGTATGCTGGCAAGGTGCAGCATACTTTCTGAAATATGAATATCAGATAATACGGCCTCACCGTCTTCGGACTGTGGGGCTGCTTTTGTGCCATCTTGCCGGTTCCAGAGAAGCCAGAGTAATTTGAACGTCTTGGACGTTTACACGGCTGATCTGAGATCGGCGCAAAACGAGAGCTTGGAGGTGATAAAGACCGCCAGCTCTTTTTTTGTGCCTCTAAGGAGGATGGCAGCCGATGAAGAGGCGCTGGTGGTATTACGCACGTTATCCGTGACTCCTGAATTTGATTTGCCCAATCAAATTCAATTTTAAGGAGATCACGAGATGATTTACAGGTACGAGAAAGCCTGCCAAGAAGCAGGCATGGAAGAAAGTAGAATTGCAGAAATTCGCAGATTTTTTGATGGCGAGCAGAAAAAGCTCAACCGAGACAAGGAAGCCAGAGAAAAAGCAGGCATCGTTTTCAACAGCTTGAATGCTCTGGTTGACGGTGAGGGTATGGGCGAGTATGAAATCCCGGATGAGCGCAGCAATCCAGAAGAGATGGTGGTTCAGAACCTTGCTGAGGAAGCAAATACAGTTGGTCATAGAGATGAGCGAATGCTTAGAGTTTATTGGCAATCTCCCATATCGGAAAATCAACTTAAAAAAGGCCGAAGACAGGCTCAACCAGATTGAAGAGGAAATCAGCCGGTTCCGGCGTTTGAAGGTTTCCCTTTACGAGGATATGAAAGAAGGCATTGTATCCAGAGAAGACTATGTTGACATCAGCGCTCAGTACGAAGAACGCATTCGCTTTTCAGAAGAAGCCATACAGCAGGTTCACAGAGAAATGGATAAACTGCTTGATAATTCCACTGATCAACAGGTATGGATGCAGGACTTCATCGAGCATAAAAACCTCACCACGTTGACGAGAGTTGCAGCGGTTGAACTGATTGAAGAAGTTCAGATTTATGAGGGCAAAAGATTGGCGATTAAGTTTCGCCACACAGAAGAATTCGATCTTTTGTCTCAGCATATTACAGAGTTCACAGAAATGAATACGACAGAAAAGGAGGCAATATAAAATGGCGAGAAAAAGCAGAAAGAATACAGAAGGCAGCAGCGTTGTTCAGGTGATGCCTCCGAAGCGAGTGTTTCAGACGGCGATTTATGTCCGCATTTCCGTGGAAAATGAGCGAAAAATCGAGGCAGACTCTATTGGAACTCAGATCCAGATGCTGAAAGATTTTGCGTCTCAAATGTCGGAACTCAGCATTTATGACGTTTACTGCGATGACGATATTACCGGTACGAATTTTGCGAGACCTGAGTTCTCCAGAATGATGAACGATGTCAGAGATCGCAATGTGAATTGCATCATGGTCAAAGACTTGTCCCGACTGGGTAGAAACTATCTGGAGAGCGGCGAGTACATTGAGAAAGTTTTTCCGTTCTTTGGAATCAGGTTCATTGCAATCAATGATAGAATAGACACATTTGAAAAGCCTATTGATATCAGCGTTCAGCTGAAAAATATGGCAAATGAGATGTATGCCAAGGACATTTCAAAGAAGATCCGCAGTACCATGAAATCGTTGCAGGCACAGGGAAAGTTCATTGGCAGTCAGCCGCCCTATGGCTACATGCGAAATCCGGAAGACAAATATGCGCTTCTTGTAGATCCGGAGACGGCTCCAGTGGTGAGAGAAATGTTCCAGAAAATATTGGACGGATACACGGTTCACAACATTACCTTGCAGTTCAATGAACGTGGCGTTCCCTCTCCGGGACGTTACAAGTATGACAAGGGATTAGTCAAGAACGCTAAGTTCCGTGATTCTGTATGGTTCTTCCCTACACTACGCCGGATGCTTTCCGACCCGATTTATCTTGGCTGGATCCAGAATGGCAAGTATGAATCGCATTTTCATAAGGGAGGAAACAAGTGCGTGAAAGTCCCCAAAGAGGACTGGATCATCATCAAAGGCGTTCATGAGCCTATCATTGATGAAGAAACCTTCAATGCGGTTCAGGAGATTTTGAATGTTAAGCAAACCGAAGGTGCCAATATTGGAAGATATGACTCCAAGGGAAATCAAGAGAGTATTTTGCGAGGTAAGCTGCGGTGCGGTGAGTGTGGAAAATCCATGGCTATTCGCAAGAAGAAAAACCATGGCGTAGTACAGTATTGGTACATCTGCCCGATGCATGAGCATTACAATTCCAGTTACTGTACGAAAAAGAATATCAAGAAAGAGCAGATGGAACAGTTGGTTTTTACCCTGATCAAGAAGCAAATGCAGCTCTATGTTGATGCCAGACAGCTGATAGTTGACCTCAATCGTCATGCTTCCAGTCGAGGCAAATACGAGATTTATCAGGAGCAGATTAAGAATACGGAGAAGCAAATTGCTCACTATGCTCAAATGAAAGCCTCTTTGTACCAAGACTATTCCGAAGGCCTGCTGACAGAAGCAGATTACATCACAGTTGGTCAAGACTATCTGGAATAATTTACTGTCCAATGCAATCAAATTTACAGAACCTGGAGGAAAAATAACTGTTACTCAGACGTCGGACGAAAAATTTGTCACAGTATCGGTACAAGATAACGGGTGCGGAATGAACGAGGAAACAATGAGACATATCTTTGATAAATTCTATCAAGGCGATACTTCACATTTACAACAGGGAAATGGACTTGGACTTGCACTTGTAAAAAAAGTTGTAGACTTGATAGGAGGAGAAATAACTGTTGAAAGTAAACCAGGTAAAGGAAGCATATTTCAAGTCAATGTGTGTAAGTTCGAAAATAAATGAGGTCAAAAAGAGAGCTATGGACGTAAAAGTTCATAGCCCTTTTTAAAAATTAATAATTCTCAAACATTTTACTGACATTTTTCCAATATTGTTCTTCTATACTGTGACTGTAATAAAGATTAAGAAAAAGAAATAGTATTCCTGGTTCACAAGCTGTAAAAGAAAGGATATAGCATGAAAAAAATATTATCTATCGCAGGAATTGCTGCTTTAATAGCGGTTATTGGTAAAGGTATTGCTGTGATGCACAGAAGATGTGATGCAACCACACAAGAATAGTAGTAGGAAGGAGTAAGGCAACACGTTTATTCGATGTGTTGTCTTATTTTATGGAAAAACAACATGAAAAAAATAAGAATAAGAATTAGTAGAAAAAGGATAGTCCTTCTATGTACAATGGTTTTCTTTTTATATATTTTAGGATGTTGTCTGATTCCACCATTGTTAGTGGATCGACAAACAGAGGAAGTTTTAACTTCACAGATTCCAAATAGTAAAGAAAAAATATGTTTGATTGATGACAGTAAGGAAGCACTTGTTTGGAGATTAAGGATGATAAAGGAAGCAAAGCAGGAAATTATTTTGACTACATTTGAACTTCGAGATGACACCAGCGGACAAGCTATTATGGCAGCACTTTTTGACGCAGCGGATAGAGGTGTAAGTGTTCGTGTTTTGATTGATGGAATTGATGGAGAGATACAATTAAATGATAGTCAGAATTTTATGGCTCTATTTTTGCATGAAAATATAGAGGTAAAATATTATAATCCTTTTCAAATTACCGCCTTATGGAAAGTGAATTACAGGTTACATGATAAATATCTTGTTATTGACGATACGGCTTATTTGTTAGGTGGGAGAAATACACATGATATTTATCTGGGATATTTTTCGGCATCGGCACAAGCTGATCGGGATATTGTTGTATATGAGACTAATTCAGGTGAGCAGAATTCGCTGGATTCATTACATGAATACTTTGAAAGCATATGGAATACGGAGGCGTGTGTATCACTTTCAGGCAAAATGGGAATTCAGAAACAAAATGAGATACAAAATGAATTGAAAAATCAGTTAGAAGAGCTGATTCATCACCCGGATTATCAAATCACTCCGATTGACTGGGACAATGAAACAATAGAGACTGCTGGAATGCTGCTGCTTACAGGAAGTGCTGATACGAATAACAAAGATCCTTTGATATGGAAAGAACTATGTCAATTAATGAGAAATGCAAAAAAGGAAGTCATATTTGAAACACCGTTAGTGATATGCAATGATGCGATGCTGACTGATTTAATGAAAATAAAGGAAGAGGTTCCAGAAGTAACAATCATAACAAATGCCTTGGAAAATAATGTAAACCTTTTAGCGGTCGATTATCTATATCAAAAAGAACAGGTTTTGAAGACTGGGGTAACGATTAGTGAATATAGTGGAAATGAATCTTTACACACGAAGACGGTCCTTATTGATGACAGTATTTCCATCATAGGTTCATTTAATTTAGACACTCGCAGTACATATCTAGACACAGAAATAATGCTTGTAATTGATTGCCCCGAACTTAATGCAAATCTACAAGAACAACTTGATAGTATGCAGGTACAATGTAATATATACAGCCCAGATGGAACAGTGACTGCTGGGGAATCTTATCTTCCAGTTGAAGTTCCATTTAAAAGGAAATGTTTCACTAAAATTTTAAGCATCTTGTTGTATCCTTTTCAATATTTATTATGAATTTGACAATTCTCCAACATTTTAGCAGATATTTTCCAAACTTGTTTTATTAGAATGGTTTTGTAATAAACAATAAGCAATCAAAGGAGCATATCATGAAAAAAATATATATACTTTTAACGAAATCAGAAACAATATTATCAAAAATCGTACATTTTGTTACGGCTGACACATATACGCATGCGTCAATTGCATTCGATGAAAATTTAGATACACTTTATAGTTCTTCTCGTAAAAATGGATACACGCTTTTTCCGGCAGGACCTTGTAAAGAAAGTCTGCATAGTGGATATTTTAAAAAACATTCCCAAATCCCATGTGCTGTATATGAACTTCAGGTAAGTGATGAGGCTTATGAAAAAGCAAAAAAGGAAGTGGAACAAATCATTACAAAATCAGACCAATATCATTTTAATATTATAGGATTATTATTATGTCAGTTTAACATTCCGTATCACAGAAAGCATTATTTTTTCTGTTCCCAGTTTGTTAGTGAAGTATTAAATCGTAGTCAGGCATTAGCGTTACCGAAAGATACATCGCTTATGAAACCATGTGATTATATGCGTGTTCCAGAACTGCTATGCCGTTTTCGAGGATATTTAAGTGAACTGGCAGTACAAGCTGGACCAGCATATGTGTGAGGTGCGTAAATGAAGAAAACAGTAGATTTATATCCGATGGACAATTCTGGAATCATACACTTGGCAGCAATGAGGAAAAATTATACAAACTCTTTTCGCATTACAATAACATTGAAAGAAACGGTGTGTAAAGAAAAACTACAGGGAGCATTGAACTATATTACTCCCAGATTTCCAACAATCATCGCAGGAATTCATAAAGGTATTTTTCAATATAAAATTAAACCAGTTGAAGAATTATTAGAAGTTCATAGCGAGTGTGTCTGCCTTGCACCTATGGGGGAAGAAAAAATACGAAATTGTGCCTTTCGTGTTCTTTACAAGAGAAATCAAATTATTGGAGAGTTTTTTCACTCTTTGACAGATGGCTAGTTGTAAGAAATTTAGGCAGAAAATGAAAGACATAAAAGAATGGCTTTATGCGAACCGAGACCAACCACTGAAGAAACTAATGGGTATGCTTAATCTGAAACTCGTCGGTCATTATAGATATTACGGCATCAGTATAATGGTCTCATAAATTAAGACACTTTTTAAGACAGTTTTTAATGAATCTGATATACTAAAAACAGTATGAAAGAAAGGATTCATTGCTATGTCCA
>SAAH01000051.1 GCA_009929525.1 Clostridia bacterium
AAAAGCTGCAGGTGAACGTTCGAGACTGGAAGCAAATATACAGGAAATGCAGAACTATCTTTCCAGATTTCAGGATACAGACCATGAATTCGGACCATCATTTCATAAATACTTTCATTTGCACTATAACAAAGATACCGGCCACTTCGTGTATGGAGAACCCAATCTTGTAGTGATCCGGGATGAACTTGAACTGTGTGGCTATTTTGCAATCATTTCTTCCGAGAAAATGGACGCAAAGGAAGCCATCAGTCTATACAAGAGCAGAGACGTATCCGAGAAAGTATTCCGTGCTGACAAGTCTTATCTCGGCAATAGCTGTCTGCGGGTTGCTTCGGAGGAAGCCGCATCAAATAAGATATTTATAGGTTTTATTGCACTGATAATTCGATGCAGGATCTATACAGCATTAAAGAATAAATCAAAAGAACTGGTCAAGAAACCGAATTATCTTACAGTTCCGGCTGCAATCCGGGAACTTGAGAAGATCGAAATGACAAGGCAATTGGATAAAGTGTACCGCTTGGATCATGCCGTAACGAAAACACAAAAGGTGATACTGAGTGCGTTTGATATCGATGCAGGACATGTAAAACATAAAGCGAATTATATCAGTGAGATTTTGAAAGGAAGTTAAAAATGGCCAGAAATATAAGTAAAGAAGGATTGGAACAAAAGATAGAAAAGGTAGAGAAAGCAATCAGCCGGAATAGAGAACAGTATGGTAGACTGACAGCAGAACTTGAAGAACTGCACAAGAAACAAAAGGCTTTACAGAGTGAGGAAGTGTTAAAAGCGATTTCGGAGAGCAGTAGGAGTTATGAAGAAATCCTGGAATTCATTCAGACAAAAGCGGAGAGCCATGATGATGAATGAGCCAGCGCATAAAACAAAACCAGAGCTATGGAAACAGATAGAAGCATTGGAACAAAAAATCATGTTCATGGAAGAATTTTTAGAAGGAAAAGGTCTCCTTGCGGAGGCCACAGAATATGTTGAGAATTCTCTTTTGGACTTGGAAGAACTTCCCTTTGATTAAGATAAACAAGGTCTTGGTGTAAGATTGAGTCGTAAAAAGACTGGAAGATAACATTTATATGGGGGAGAGAAGGATACAAAAATAGTGCAGATGCATTAGTTGAAATAGCATTGGAAAATGGAACACCAAAAACTTTGGATACATACATATTCCCCATATTGTTTTTCTAGTTGCAAAAGCTAA
This sequence comes from Clostridia bacterium, assembly GCA_009929525.1. Lineage (GTDB taxonomy): Bacteria > Bacillota > Clostridia > Lachnospirales > Lachnospiraceae > Oliverpabstia. Next base: position 1,223 of record SAAH01000051.1, read on the forward strand.
GACAAAGTATGATGCAGAGGTAGCAAGGCTGAAAGATTTATATGCTAAAAAGGATGAAATCAAGAAGAAAGAGTTACTGAAAGCGGTAGAAAATAGTGAGAGAACTTATGAAGAAATCATAGCTTTTTTAAGTGGAGATAAATAGCATGGACGAAATTGATTTTAAAGAATATGAAGAAAAGTGTAAGTTGATAAAACAAGAGAATGAGAGCCTTCTTGAAATGTTTGAGAAGGATTTAGAAGGTCTGAATCCAAAAACAATAAACAGGCATTTGACTAATGTAGATTTCTATATAAACACATATCTTCTTCGTGAAGATGCCTATGATTTTACTCATGGGATATGGGATATAGATGATTATCTTGGGAATTTTTTTATAAGAAAATGTATGTGGTCGACTCCGGGAAATATAAAAAGTACGGCGGCAAGTATCAAGAAGTTTTATCAGTGCATGTTAAAACAAGAAATGATACAAAATGCAGACTACGAATATCTGTGCGAGACTATAAAAGATAATATGTGGAAGTGGCAGAGTGATTGTGAAATATACAATGATCCAGATGCGGAAAGTCCGTTTATGCCATTTTGAGTGAGAAAAAGATAGAAAGTTAAGATATAAGGAAGTTTTTTCAAAAAAACTTCTCCTGCTTTTGCCAGGAGAAGTCACGATAATATTGCATTTTGCTGGGATACAGCTTAAGGGTTAATACTACTGCATGGATTCCAAATCTGCTTTGGAAAGACCGGTGATATCGAGGATATCCTCCAGGGACATCCCTTTTTGAAGCATTTTCTTGGCAGTGGCGAGTTGAGTTTCACGTGTACCCTTGAGCATGCCCTCACGCAGACCCTCCAGTTTGCCCTCACGTATGCCCTCCAGCCTGCCACAACGAATAGCCGAGGCACGGTCATGATCATAGCGTTCTCTGGCCTCACATTGCAGTTGGATTTTTTCATCTTCAGATAATTCTCTTAAAGTAAGCACGGCTTCTTGCAGACCTTCCGATTTTTCACTTAACATATGAACTTCCTCCCATGTTTTGGCGACGAAGAGTTTTGCCCAGTAGTAAAGTTCGGGACACTCTTCTTTGGCTTCAGTGGTATCTATTTGAGTTAAGTCTAGCACACGGATGGCGAATTTGTCACTATATATTTGGTGGGTCTTTGTGTTTTGCATGAGGTATTCTGAGTAGAAAGATGACGCATCCGGAAATAAAGCGAAATTTAGGATACCAATGTGGATACTCGGCATAACATCCGCGTAAGATTGTCCTTTTTTCAGGTTCGAGAAGGCACGTGACAGGTAGTAAAGAGACCGTTCGGGCCAGTCGTTGTTATTGTTTATCTGCATTTCGAGATTTAGAATCTTATTATTATTTAAACAGATATGTAAATCAAGGATGCATGTTTTATCGTCTAAGGCCTCGCCCAGGATGATAGTGTTTAAGATTTCCACAGACTGAATCATCTCCACGGGTATTGCAAGTAAAGAGGCAATTAGGTATTTTAAAGCAATGATGTTTTTTTGTAGAACGGCACGGAACATGTAATCATTTGTCATACCGTGGGGAATAGGCCCAGAAAGCGGGATGATAGAATTGAGATCATCAGATTTTTTAGACATGAGATTTCTCCTTTTAGATATGGTTAATAAGTGTCTGAAAAATGACAGACGACAATCATAGGCAACCCTTCTTTCGTTATAATATTTTGTAAATGGGAATAGTTGGCAGAAATGCCATGGATACAACAAGGAATGCTGTGAGATGAGTTTAGCATAAGTGCGGGGGGATGTAAAGAGAAAAAATACAGTCAAGTATAAAGAATTTACAAAATAAAAATTATGCGAAAGAACTGGCAGAGGATGGATATACGGAAGCGTTGTGCTACAGAATTGGATTTTTCAGGAAGCAGGTCCGCGTGAAGTTGATCCGAAAAGACATTGATTTATAACATACAAGCGCCCAGTGATCCAAAGGATAAAGGATCACTGGGCGCTTGTCTTAGTGCACCTGACAACGCACGTTACTCTTAGAATTCCAACTCCCGCAGATAACGCTCCACAGCATCCTGCCAGGTAGGCAGCGGCATGAAGCCATTTTCCACTAATTTACTTCTATCCAACCGGCTGTTAAATGGTCTTGCTGCTTTAGAAGCACCATATTCAGCAGTGGTTACCGGTGCAACTGTTACTTTGCTTTCAGCATATTCCGGATGTCCCTGCAAAACAGCCTGACGGAAAATCTCTTTGGTAAAATCATACCAGCTGATATATCCGCCTTCGTTGGTTGCGTGATAGTAGCCATATTTTTCTGTCTCGATCATATCTACAAGAAGTCTGGCAAGATCGAAGGTATAGGTAGGTGTACCGATCTGATCGCTGACAACTGTTATTTTGTCATGTGTTTTTGCCAGGTTCAGCATAGTCTTGATAAAGTTCTTTCCATTCTTTCCAAATACCCATGCGATACGCACGATAAAATATTTTTCCAATGTTTCGGATACTGCGAGTTCTCCGGCAAGTTTTGTTTCTCCATAGACATTAAGCGGTTTGTAATCTTTACAATCCGGTGCCCAAGGTTCAGTGCCCTGACCATCGAAAACATAGTCGGTGGAAAGATAGAGCATCTTACAGTCCTGTGCTTTACAGGTCTGAGCGATATGCCCGGTTCCGACGGCATTGACGAGGCGAACTTTTTCCTGCTTGTCTTCGTCTTCTGCAAGATCAACAGCTGTCCAGGCAGCGCAGTGGATCACAGCGTCTGGTGCAGTATCTTTTATGATCTTTTCTACAGATTCTTTGTTTGTGATGTCCATAGCCACATATGGCATAGTGGTGACGGCAGTACCATCCTGGATGCCGCTGTATTCTGGTGCGATGTCACTTCCGATTCCTTCATATCCTCGTTTGGCGAGTTCGTTCATGACATCATGTCCGAGCTGTCCGCCAACGCCTGTTACTAATACTTTCATAGTTGCCTCCTGTCGATTAGTGTACATTTTCTTGTTTTGCAGCAGTTTTGCTTTCGTGCATTTTTTCGTGTAATATTTTAGTGCAATACATCCAGATATTTTCCGTCCATTACGTCTTTTAAGTACTGGCCGTACTGGTTTTTCTTAAATAATTCATAGATTTCAAGAAGCTGTTCTTTGGAAATCCATCCATTCAGGTATGCGATTTCTTCCAGGCAGGCAATCTTGCGGTGCTGGTGGCTTTCTACTGTTTTTACAAAGTTGGTAGCTTCCACAAGACTTTCGTGGGTTCCGGTATCCAACCAGGTAAATCCCTGTCCCAGAAGTTCAACATTCAGTGTACCGTTTTCAAGATAGATACGGTTGAGGTCGGTGATCTCCAGTTCTCCACGGGCACTTGGTTTGAGATTTTTTGCATACTCAACGACTTTATTATCGTAAAAATAAAGTCCGGTTACACAGTAATTGCTTTTTGGCTGCTGTGGTTTTTCTTCGATGGAGATTGCTTTTCCGTCAGCGTCAAATTCTACGATACCAAAACGTTCCGGATCATCCACGTAGTAACCGAAGACAGTTGCACCTTTTCCGGATTCAGCATTTTCTACAGCGGCAGTCAGACGTTTTTTCAGTCCGTGACCGGCGAAAATATTATCTCCCAGAACCATGGCGACCGTATCATTTCCTATAAAATCAGCACCGATCACGAATGCCTGAGCGAGTCCGTCCGGGCTTGGCTGTACTGCATAGGAAAGATTCACGCCAAATTGGCTGCCATCCTTTAATAATTCCTGAAAACGCGGGGTATCCTGTGGAGTTGAGATGATGAGGATATCGCGGATACCTGCATTCATCAAAACGGACAGAGGATAGTAGATCATAGGTTTGTCGTATATGGGTAACAATTGTTTTGAGGTAACCATAGTCAATGGATAAAGGCGTGTACCCGAACCGCCCGCTAAAATAATACCTTTCATAAAGTAAATCTCCTTTTCTTTTCAATATTCTCAAGTGTATACAAGTTCGATCCAGTCTATGTACATTATATAAGGTGACCTAAGGTCACCTTCAAGCACTTTTTGCAAATTCATCTAAAATGTCTTATGAGGTTTGTTTTTTGACCTCAAAAATCCAGTATTTTGTTACATATTACTTTTGACATAGAAAGATTCCTGCGTCCTTGGTGATATAAAATCCAGTGGAAGTTTTCTTTTGTACATAGGAACGAAATTCCTGATATCGGTTAATCAGATATTGGTTCTGGTTACCATGACAGGAAAAAATGTAAGAGATCAAAGGCTCCGCATGTGGGACCAGTAAGGAATCCTCATAATAGTGCAAAGAAATATTTGAAAAGAATGGCTTTAACTGATCGGCACCGTTATTTAGTCCAAATTTGTCATATAGCCGTTCGGCCGATAACTGCACACGTTCGTCAAAAGAGGATACCAGCTGGCGGACTTCTTCCATATGTTTTTTTCCGTAGGTGCTGCAGAGAAATAAACCCTCTGGTTTTAATACACGACAAACCTGTTTGCAGACAGAGGCTATATCATCGCAGTAGAAGAGCACGTGGTTGGCGATCACCAGATCAAAAGTCTGGTCTTCAAACGGAATCTGATGGCAGTCAAAAACCTGATAAGTGAAGCGAGAGTCATCGGATCCGATCAGACGTCTTGCATCACGCAGCATTCCATCGGAAATGTCTGATAATGTGACGTGGAGATTCTCGGGAAGTTTATCAAGATTAGTCTTCCAAAAAATGCCGTCGCCACAGCCGATTTCTAATATGTTCATATTTTCTTTTATACAGCACTGATCATAGATCCAGGGAAACCATCCGGTTTTATTCTGAGAGTATAACTCGTGCAGATTGATGCGGGATGAAATGTTGGATGCATTTTGATATTGACTTTTTAAGCTGGTTTCCATACCAGTCAGATGGATCAGGTCTAACATCTGACTCCAGTTGATATCATGTTGCGTCTGGATGGCTTCTGTGGTTTTGAGGATCGCATGTTCCACCAGCTGCATTTGTTCGATACGATCGCGTACTAATTTCAGCTGGATCTTCAACGAATCCACCATATAGTGGCAGTCTGTATCATTGATCGTCATATCCCGGATATCGTCTAAGGAAAACCCCAGGTATTTGAGCAAAAGAATCTGCTGAAGGCGTGCCAAGTCCGCATCGGTGTAGAACCGGGCTCCTTTCTCTGATTTGAAGGAGGGCTTTAAGATATTTTGTTTATCATAATACCGGATGGTCCGCAGCGTGACATGAGCCATATGTGCGAACTCACCAGAAGAATAGTAACCGTTTTTTTTCATGAGGGTGTGTTTCCTTTCTTAGATGAGTACATTATAACTGGGAAAACTGGGAGGTGCAATGGGGAATAAGAAATGGGTTAATGACATCACCATTTCCTTTTTTGTATATAATCAGTGAAAATACTAATTTCTCTTCAAAATATATATTTTTATGCTATAATCACAAACGGAGATAGTATTCCGTTCGAAACTATACTCTATCGGATTATCTCTAAATCCATAGAAAAAGAGGAAAAGAATATGCAGGTAACAAAAACAATCAAAGAAACAAGAGAACTGATCAAGCTGTGGAAGCGGGAAGGAAAGACAGTTGGACTTGTACCGACCATGGGATTTTTACATGAAGGACATGCCAGCCTGATCAAGAAGTGCCGCGAGGAAAATGATGTTGTAGTTGTATCGGTATTTGTTAATCCAACACAGTTTGGTCCAAATGAAGATCTGGAGGCATATCCAAGGGATTTTGCCAGAGACAGTGTACTTTGTGAGAAAATAGGTGCAGATTTAATCTTTCATCCGGAACCGGAGGAGATGTATCATGACCCTCACGCATTTGTAAGTATAGATCTTCTTTCAGAGAATCTTTGCGGTAAGACCCGCCCGATCCATTTTAAAGGAGTTTGTACGGTGGTATCAAAGCTGTTTCATATTGTGGCACCGGATCGTGCTTATTTTGGACAAAAAGATGCACAGCAGCTGGCTATCATACGTAAGATGGTGCTGGATCTGGACTTTGATATCGAGATCGTAGGCTGTCCGATCATCCGAGAGGAAGATGGACTTGCAAAATCATCAAGAAATACATATTTGAGCACAGAAGAAAGAAAGGCAGCTCTTTGCCTTTCAAAGGCAGTAAAATGTGGACAGGAAATCATCGCAGCAAGATGCGAAGCCAGACAGGTGATCGATGCCATGAAGGCAGTGATAGAAGCAGAGCCACTGGCAAGAATCGATTATGTAAGTGTTGTTGATGCGCTGACCATGCAGTCTGTGGAGAAAGTAGATGCAGATGTATTGGTTGCGATGGCTGTGTATATCGGTAAGACCCGACTGATCGATAATTTCAGCTATGAGGTGTGACTTTATGAAGAAAATTGCCAATCTCAGCGGATTTCTTTCACGTAATATTGCAGTTATCATCATTATATTTTCAATCATTGCTTTTTTCTGGCCAAAAGGATTTGGCTGGACGACGAATTATACTTCTATTTTCTTAGGCGTTGCTATGTTTGGCATGGGACTTACGATCAAAATGGGAGACTTTCAGGTGGTATTTTCTCATCCAAAGGAAGTGATCATAGGATGCCTTGCCCAGTATACCATCATGCCCCTGGCAGCGTGGCTTTTAGCAGTGGTGTTTCATCTGGATTCGGATCTGGTGCTGGGAGTGATCCTGGTGGGGTGCTGTCCGGGCGGAACAGCCAGTAATGTGATCACCTATATTGCAGGCGGGGATGTGCCATTGTCGGTGGGAATGACGATCGTTTCCACGCTGTTGGCACCGATCATGACGCCGCTTTTAGTATATCTGCTGGCGGGTGCCTGGGTGGAGGTTTCACTTGTCAGTATGATGATCTCTGTTGTAAAAGTTATTTTGATCCCAGTACTTTTGGGTATCTTGATCCGTAGTTTTTTTGGAAAGCAGATCCAACGTATCTCGGAGGTGCTTCCACTTATTTCGGTGGTATCCATCGTTATGATCATCTCAGGTATCGTTGCCAACAATGCGGAAAAGATCATCAGTTGTGGTGTACTTGTGCTGGCTGTTGTGATCTGTCATAACCTGATCGGTATGCTGGCCGGACTTGCCATCGCGAAAGCGACTCATATGGAGCATAATAAAGCCACAGCTCTTGCAATAGAAGTGGCTATGCAAAATAGTGGCTTGGCGGTTTCGCTCGCTGCGGTGAACTTTGCAGCAAATCCACTGGCGACTTTGCCGGGAGCGATATTCAGCGTGTGGCATAATATTTCGGGTTCTATATTTGCCGGGATCCGCAGACGAAGTATGGAAAATAAATAATTTGAAAATGAACCATATCCGTAAGATTTTGTCAGTTTATGTTAGATAGCCGGCAAGCCGTTGCATTTGGCGACTTTTTGATGCTATACTTATTATTAGAAAATGCATTTGCATGCAAAGAATTCGATCTATAGATGAGGATAATAAGATAGTGGAAAAGGAGAATGACTTATGGCAGAAAAGTATCGGTTAGTGACACGTAGTGACTTTGATGGACTGGTGTGTGCGATGATCTTGAAGGAAAAAGGGATGTTAGAGGACATCAAGTTTGTACACCCAAAAGATATGCAGGATGGTTTGATCCCGGTTACGGATCATGATATTACGACAAATCTTCCATTTGTGTCAGGTGTTCATCTTGCATTTGATCATCATTCCAGTGAGGCTGAGGCGGGAGTGTCTGATCCGGCTTATATTATCGATCCGGATGCACCCAGTGCAGCACGTGTGGTTTACAATTATTTTGGGGGAGACAAGGGTGAGCTTCCTCGCATAACACCAGAGATCATGGCAGCAGTTGATAAATGTGATTCCGCTCAATTTGACATGGAGGATATCCTTCAGCCAACAGGATGGACGCTGATGGGATTCTTGATGGATGCCCGTACAGGTCTTGGACGTTTTCATGACTTTAGAATCTCTAATTATGATCTGATGATGGAACTGATCGATTATTGTCTGATCCATAATGTGGATGAAGTTTTGGAACTGCCGGATGTGAAGGAACGTGTCGATATGTACTTTGAACAGCAGGAACAGTTCCGCTCCCAGCTTGAGCGGGTACATAAGATGGTTGGAAAAGTAGTAGTGATCCCTCTGAAGGATGAAGAAATCATCTACACCGGCAATCGTTTCCTGATCTATGCCATGTATCCGGAAGCTGAGATTTCCGTTCATGTGATGTGGGGATTCAGAAAACAGAATACAGCTGTGACAATCGGAAAATCTATCGTCAACCGCAGCTCCAAGGTGGATATTGGTGAATTGTGCCATCGCTATGGAGGCGGCGGTCATCATAATGCCGGAACCTGCCAGCTGCCAAATGACAAAGTAGACGAGATGCTCCCGGGTATATTAGAAGAATTAAATGCGGGTTAAGTAGTAAAATCAAACATGCCGCCAGTTGAGTAGGAATCGATCATGAATCGACCGAACGCAGCTGGCGGCATTTTTTAAATTATATCTATTAGAGGAATGTCTGGTATCCGGGATTTTTATCGTCCGATCTCATTCCGCGTTTCCACGAAACATTTCACGATAAAGTCAATATCCTCTTTCGTATGGCTTGCACATACCTGTGTACGGATCCTTGCTTTTCCTTTGGGCACTACAGGGAAGGAGAAGGCAACTACATAGACACCTTTTTCCATCATTTTCTTAGCATATTCCACGGCTAATTTTTCATCATACAACATCACGGGTACACAAGGATGTGTTCCTTCGATAATATCAAATCCATTATCTGTCAATAATTTTCTGTAGTATGTTGTAACTTCTTCAAGATGATCCCGAAGGGCTGTGCTTTCTTCCAGCATATTGAACATCTCGATACTCGCGCCGGCTATTGCAGGAGCGAGGGAGTTGGAAAACAGGTATGGGCGGCTTCTCTGACGGAGCAGGTCAATGATTTCCTTTCGTCCGCTGGTATATCCGCCGGATGCTCCTCCAAGAGCTTTCCCGAGAGTTCCCGTGATAATATCCACGCGGCCTTCCACACCGCAGTGCTCAGCCGTTCCTCTGCCGGTTTTACCAACGAATCCCACAGCGTGGCTGTCATCAACCATTACGAGAGCATGATACTTGTCTGCAAGATCACATACACCCTTTAAGTTGGCGATGATGCCGTCCATGGAGAATACGCCGTCTGTTGCGATCAATTTTATTCTTGCTCCAGCGTCATCAGCAGCTTGAAGCTGTGCTTCCAGATCTTCCATATTATTATTTTTGTAGCGGTAGCGTTTTGCTTTGCAGAGCCGAACACCATCGATGATGGAAGCATGATTCAGTTCATCACTGATCACAGCGTCATCAGCAGTCAAAATCGTTTCAAATAATCCGCCGTTTGCATCAAAACAGGAAGAATATAGAATGGTGTCATCAGTTCCAAGAAAATCAGATATTTTCTTTTCCAGCTGTTTGTGGATATCCTGTGTTCCGCAGATGAATCTGACAGAGGCAACTCCGAATCCTTTTTCGTCATAAGTCTTTTTGGCAGCCTCGATCAGTCTTGGGCTGTCGCCCAGGCCGAGATAATTGTTTGCACACATGCAAAGCAGTTCTCTGCCGTCTTCCATGGTGACTCTTGCTCCCTGAGGAGAGATGAAAGGTGCCTCTCCTTTAAAAAGTCCGGCTTCTTTGATCCCTTCCACTTCTTTTGTGTAAATATTTAAGATGTCATTTTTTCTTGCCATTTTGTTGGTTTCCTTTCTTGCGTATGAGTAGATACATTGTTTTTTATAATTATAATCGCTTTATGCCATTGTGACTATATTTTATTCATTTATATGCGCCCAATCCAAGATTACTTTTCCCGACTGGCCGGATATCATTGCTTCAAATCCTTTTTCATATTCTTTGATATCAAAATGATGGGTGATGATCTCGGAAATATCAAGACCTGCCTGAAGCATGGTTGACATTTTATACCAGGTATCCCACACCTTCCTTCCGTAGATACCGCGGATATTTAGCCCGTTGAATATCACGGTTTCCAGATCCACAGATGCATCGGCGCGCTGCAGTCCAAGCAGTGCGATTTTGCCGCCGTGTTTCATGTTATGGATCATATCGGAGAGCCCAGGCTGACTTCCTGACATCTCCATGCCAATGTCAAAGCCTTCTGTCATACCGATTTTTTTCATGACATCAGATAATCGCTCCCGTGTCAGATCCACGGTCCGGGTTGCTCCCAGTTTTTTTGCCAGATCCAGACGATATGGATTCATATCGGTCACTACGATATGTCTTGCACCGGAGAATTTTGCTATGGCAGCAGCCATACATCCGATGGGACCGGCTCCAGTGATCAGAATGTCTTCACCCAGCATATCATAGGAAAGTGCAGTGTGCGTTGCATTTCCAAATGGATCAAAGATCGCATACATTTCTTCCGGGATCGCCGGGTTGCACGGCCATACATTGGAAGAAGGGATGACAAGGTATTCAGCGAAGGCTCCATTTCTATTGACACCGACACCTTTTGCATCCTTGCAGTTTTCTTTGTGGCCCTCCAGACAATTTCGGCATTTTCCACAGGTGATATGTCCTTCGCCAGAGACGAGATCTCCGATTTTGAATCCCTGTACGCCGGGTCCTACTTCAGCAACCTCACCAACATATTCGTGTCCTGCGGTAAGTCCTACAGGAATCGTATGCTGCGCCCAGTCATTCCACTGGTAGATGTGTACGTCTGTTCCGCAGATCGCAGTTTTGTGGATCTTGATCTTCACATCATTCGGGCCAACCGGAGGAATCGGAACTCGTTTCATCCAAAGACCCTGCTCAGGTTTTTCTTTTACTAATGCCCACATCATGTTATCATTCATATTGTTACCCCCATGTAACTTATTATATAGTGCGTTTCTAATCCCATCATATATCGGAAAAGTCAAATTTTCAAGTAAAATATTCCGTGAGGAACGGACAAAATTAAAATAAATGTTTTTGTGTAACGCACACAAACAATTGTCCAAGACAGAGGGATTCTATCTTGAAACTGAAATATGATCCGGCTTTAAGAGTATGAGTGAAGAAAAAGGATGATCCCCCTGTCTTGCACTTCTGGGGATTCTGTTTTATAATGTATAAACACGTAACACAAAATGAGGAGATGGATGATTATGGATAAAAACAATAAAAAAACAAACAAGAGCAATGTGAAGAAAATTATTTTGATTATTGCTCTTCTTCTGATCGTTATTGCTGGAGCAGTATTTGGCGTATATAAGTATCAGCAGGCACAGCTGGCTAAACAAAAGGAGGAGAATGCAAAGACATATACGGAGCTGCAGGAACAGGTGGTAAAACCGGCGGTGACAGCGGAGGCAGAGCCGGAATCAATAGAAGCTGAGACGACACCAGAGGAAGCTGGTGATGATATCACGGTTGATTTTGCTGCCCTTCAGGAAGTTAATCCAGATATTTATGCATGGATCTATATACCGGGAATGAATGTATCTTATCCGGTAGTCCAAAGCGATGGCGAGGACCAGAGTTATTATCTGAATCATACAGTGGAACATGCAAGTGGACTTCCAGGATCTATCTATACGGAAAATTTTAATTCAAAGGATTTTACAGACTTTAATACCATTATTTATGGTCACAAGATGAAAGATGGTTCAATGTTCGGAAGTCTGCAGTCTTATCGTGATACCAGCTTTTGGGAAGAACATCCGGAAATCTATATCTATACACCGGAGAAGAAACTGACTTTCCGCATCTTTGCAGCAGTGCTGTTTGATGACCGTTACATACCGGATGCATATGATTTTTCCACGATTGCCGGAAAAGGACAGTACCTGACAGATATTCAGTCTGTGCAGGATATGAACAGTCATGTATTTGAGGACGCTTATCTGGATCCGAACAGCAAATTATTAACCTTGAGTACCTGCGTTGCGGGACAGGAGACCAGCAGATATTTAGTGGAGGCCTATTTGACCAATGAAGAGTAAAAAGATGATCATGATCGTTGCTGCATGTTTGATCGCAGTGATCGCAGCAGCAGCGGGCGGATTCTGGATATATCAGGAGAATCAGAAAAAGACTGCGGTCACTTCTGCAAAAGATGCAGAGGAGAGAGAAGCCCAGGCGAGTGATGATCTGGATATCAATACTGTCGTATATCAGGGACAGGAATATAAACGAAGAGATAATATCGAAACCATTTTATTTATGGGAGTTGATAAGAAGAATCAGGAGATGGTTGACGAGATACCGGCAAATGGTGGTCAGTCAGATTGTATGATACTTCTCGTTATGGATACGGAGACGAAGGTCACACAGATGATCCAGATATCCAGAGAGAGCATGGTGGATGTGGCGATATATGATGAAAATGGAACCTATATGCGTTCTCAGAATGCACAGATCTGCCTGCAGTATGCTTTTGGAGACGGAAAAAAGCGGAGCTGCTGGCTGGCAGAAAATCTGGTGTCAGCATTGTTTTATAATATGCCGATCGATGCATATGCTGCTCTGAATGTGGAAGGTATCTCAGCCATAACGACGGCTATGGGTGGCGTGGATCTTACCATACCTCAGGATTACTCTTCTATAGATCCAAGTTTTGTACAAGGCACACAGGTGAATCTGCAGGGTGATCTTGCGGTCAAATACGTTCAGTATCGTGATATTACAGAAGCAGGAAGCAATAATGGACGTATGGAGAGGCAAAACCATTTTCTTCGTGCGATGGCAAGCCAGGTTAAGGCAAAGTATGGATCTGGGAATGCATATGAGTCTCTGCTGGACGTTGCTGATCCATACATGGTGACAGATCTGTCGGTGGATCAGATCGAGCAGCTTGGCAGCTATTCACTGGCTGATGAGATTCTGAAGGTTCCGGGAGAAACTGTGACTGGTGAGGAACATGATGAGTATCATATTGATATGGATGGATTGTATGAATTGGTTTTAGATGTGTTTTATGATCCGGTGGCAGATGAGACGGAGCCTGCCTAGGCAGGATGCGCATATAATTAAAAGTGTTCAAAAATAACAAAAAACTTACTAATTTTGTAAAATGATGGGTTTTTGGTTTACAAATCGGACTTTGATTGTTATTATTAAAAGTGGTTACCTGTTTTTTGGTGACCATAGAATATCGAAGAAAGGAGGAGGGAAACCGATGAAAAGTAAAATGTTAAGAAGACTTGTAGTAGCAGTTGCAACCATGTCTTTCGTTTTGGTATCAGCTACCAGCGCATTTGCAGCAGGAAGCCCAAATAGTGAAGAAGTTAAATATGAGACAGCAGCAGGTACTTTGGAGGCAGCGCAGGAAGAAGTTACTGTAAAAGTAAACGGATCTGATGTTGAAGCTAAAGTTGAAGTTTCTAATCCAACAGCCAACACAGAAGCACCTACAGTTGCAGAAGTTAAGACTGAGCTGGAGAAGATTGGAGCTACATACACAGAAGATACAATAGTTATTCTGTCTGAAGTAAGCTTAGTTGATGCTAACGGCAACGTTATCAGCGGAAAGTTAGATACACCAATCAAACTTCAGTTTAACGTTAAAGGCGCAGCAGTAGGAAGCAAAGTTGTAGTTATGAACTACAGAGATGGACAGTGGGTAGCTGTACCAGCTACAGTTGTATCTGATGGAGTTATCGAAGCAACTTTCGATCATCTTTCACCAGTAGCTTTCATTATTGAAGCTTCAACACCAGCAACACCAGCAACACCAGCACCAACAACACCACCTACAAGCTCATCATCTACAAGCACATCATCTACAGGATCAACATCTCCTAAGACAGGAGAGTAATCCGTAGCGATCAAGCGGTAGGAAAAACTTGTAAGTAATAAAAGAGGCTCTTTCATTGATGGAATCATCGGTGGAGGAGCTTTTTGTATATAATTTTGAAATGCATCACCTTAGCAGTAAATTGGCTGGAATTCCACAGGGTGAAGAGTTATAATTGTTATAGACTTCTTTACAGATGAACTTAAAGTACTATGGATTTGGAAATGAAAATTAAGGGAAAGATGAGATATATCATTTCCGTGTGATATCTATGTGGAAGATGATGGAATCGGTATAAGTAAAGAATTTCAGGAAAAAATGTTTGAGCCATTTGCTCAAGAAGGCCATGCACAATTAGTGTAAGAGCAGCATGGAGATAAGAATGAAAAATCACAGTCAGGGGCTGCTTTAAGGAGAATTTTACAGATGAACAGAGAGGATTTTATAAAAACATTTGATGATTATGTATCAGATTATGATCTGTCTGATGCAAAGATAAAGCTGAAATATATCCACACAGGCGAAGTGGCGAAAAATGCAGAGCGTATCGCAGAATCGCTGGCGTTATCAAAGGAAGACCAGGAACTTTGCTGGGAGATCGGGATGCTTCATGATATAGGAAGGTTCGAACAGCTGAGGCGATATGATACGTTTATGGATGCAGATTCCATAGACCATGCAGAATTTGGAGCAGATCTGCTATTTAAGGAAGGGCTTATTGAACGGTTTGATCTAGACACTTCCCAATATGATGAGTTGGAGCAAGCTGTCCGGTACCACAGCAGGTACAGACTTCCCGAGGGATTGAGCGACAGACAGGTCACGCTGTGCCAGATCATTCGGGATGCTGATAAAGTAGACATTCTCCGGGCAAATTATGTGACAGGTATGGAAGATGTGTATAATGTGACCACGGAAGAGTTAAAGAATAGTCTTATCACCCCGGAGGTATATGATGCATTTTGCGAAGGCCATGCAGTTTTGAGGAGCCTGAAGCGTACACCGATCGATCATTTGATCGGACATCTGTCACTGACTTTTGAAATTGTGTATCCAGAGAGCAAAAAGATAGCGGTGGAGCAGGGATATGTGTGGAAGCTGGCGTGCTATCAGTCGGATAATCCGAAGACAAGGGAAGTTCTGGATAAAGTAAAAGAGAAAATGCGGCAATTTAGCGAACAGCTATAAATCAAAGCAGCGTCAAGCACTGAAAGTGCGAATCACGATATAAAAAGCAGCAGCATGATGAAATCCTCCTGTATTTGTTGTATAGTAATAGCGTACGGCAAATGGGAGGATTTTGTATGAAAGATGAGAAGAGGAGGGAAGTTGATGAGTCAGATAGCAAATCACATTATTATAGATATATCTGAAACATTGATTTATCTTCCGGCAGGATGTGCCATAGCTCTTCCTATACTTATCGGTCATATGATATGGAGTCACATGCACAAACAGAAGGTTGTGTATAGCAGACTGGCGATAGAATATATTTTTTTTGTATATATTATAGCAGCGTTATCTATTGCATTTTGGTCAAGAGAATCAGGTTCAAGAGACAAGCTGGCACTGATTCCGCTGGCGACATGGGGAACAACGGCATCAGCACATGCCTATGTGGTGGAAAACGTTATTATGTTTCTCCCCTTCGGCATACTTCTACCCATTATATGGAAGAAAGCCAAAAGCTTCAGATGGTGCATGGTTACGGCATTTGCAGTAAGCCTGCTGTTGGAATTGATGCAGGTTGTGACTATGAGGGGATATGGTCAGACGGATGATGTAATTATGAATGGATTGGGGGCAGCGATTGGGTACGGGATCTTTTATTGCACAAAAAAAATCATAGATATTACATAAAAAACACAAATTTTTGATGAAAAACAGATGAAAAAGCTGTTATAATGGAAAATGTCTGTCCAGAGGATAAACTTTGCGAGACGATATAGATAGGAATGATCAATATAAGAGATAGTGAAAGGATACAAAATGTATGAATGAAGCAAAAAATGATTTTACCCAGGGAAATATCGCCAGTAAGCTGATACAGTTTATGCTGCCGATCCTTGGTGCACTTGTCCTACAGGCGATGTATGGAGCAGTGGATATCCTGATCGTAGGAAAGTTCGGTACAACTGCCGGAATATCGGGAGTATCAACGGGAAGCAATATGATCAATATGATCGTATTTACTATATCCGGTCTGTCCATGGGTCTGACCGTACTGATCGGGCGATACTTGGGAGAAAAAAATGACAGGAAGATAGGAAAGGTGATCGGAGGTGCCATCTGCTTCTTCGTGGCAGTGTCGTTAGTGCTTGCTGTTTTGCTGGTGGTGCTGGCAAGACCATTTGCACAGCTGATGCGGGCACCGGAAGAAGCGTTGGATCTTACTGTACAGTATGTGCGGATATGCGGCGGCGGGATCATCTTTATCATCGCATATAATCTTATCAGCAGTATCTTTCGCGGCCTGGGCAATTCCAAGCTGCCATTGATTTTTGTTGCGATAGCATGTGTAGCCAATATCTTTGGCGATCTTTTGTTTATCGGTGTGTTCAAATGGAATGTAATTGGTGCGGCACTTGCTACAGTAATGGCTCAGGCGATCAGCGTGGTCCTTTCTCTGCTGATCATCCGTCGTCAGAAGCTTCCATTTACTGTGACACGCGAAGATATCAGATTCAATTCCCAGATAAAAGTTTTCCTGAGAGTGGGAAGTCCCATTGCATTTCAGGAATTGCTGACTCAGATTTCATTTTTAGCACTCTGTGCATTTATCAACAATCTGGGTCTGGCGGCATCCTCAGGTTACGGAGTGGCAAATAAAATTGTGTCTTTTGTTATGCTTGTACCAGCTTCCCTGATGCAGTCGATGGCAGCATTTATCGCTCAGAATGTAGGCGCAGGTCTTGAGAAAAGAGCGAGAAAGACTATGCTGTATGGAATGGGGATGGGTGTGGCAATAGGTGTGTTTGTTGGATTTGGTGTATTTTTTAAGGGAGATGTGGTATCTTATCTTTTCACCAGCGATGCGGGAGTAATCGTAAAATCAGCAGAGTATCTGAAAGGATTTGCACTGGAAGCGGTCGTGACATGTATCTTGTTTAGCTTTATTGGATATTTTAATGGACATAACCAGACCTTGTTCGTTATGTCACAGGGAATTGCCCAGACCTTTCTTGTAAGACTTCCGCTTTCTTACATTATGAGTATCCAGCCGGATGCCAGCCTGACCAACATAGGATTGGCGGCACCGAGTGCTACAGTATTTGGTATCATATTGAATCTGGTATTCTATTGTATTTATACCCGTAGAATGTCACAGGACATCAAAGGCACACTGCACAATTAAAAGTGCAGATGCATATATTTTTGAAAAGCTGATCAGATGGATCTGATCGATAGGAAAAACAGTAACATCAAGTACTGTCAGAAAGTGCAAACTACTTTCTTGCAGCCCCTGATTTTACTGTCTTTTTTTGCGTTTTTTTACGAAGACTTAACATTTCTTTGCTTTCAATTTTTTCTTCTGAGAGTATGATGATGCAGGTTAAGTTAGGAGGGAAAACACATGAGAGCAAACAAAAAATGGTTGTGTCTGCTTACGATTTGTGTTGCGTTCGGAATAAGTGGTTGTAATAACAGTGAAAATGTACAGGAAAATGTAACTGTTGAGGGACTGGATGAATTAGGAGAGATTCAGGTCATATCAAGAGAGGATGGCTCCGGTACCCGAAGTGCTTTTGCCCAATTGGTTGGATTCGATGGGACCAGCGAAGATGGCGGGCAGTCAGACCAGACGACGAGTGACGCACAGATAACAAATAACGCAGAGGAAGTAATTGCAGCAGTTGAAGAGGGTACATCAGCAATTGGCTATGTATCGGAAGGAGCACTTGGAGAGACGCAGGATGTGAAATCTCTAAGCGTGGGAAATGGTTCACTCAGTCGTTCGTTTTATCTGGCATATACCGGTGAACTTAACGATCTGGAACAGGATTTTTTGACTTATGTCCACAGTGAGGGACAGGGCATCGTGGAAAAATCATACGCTTCGGTAGCCAAAAGCAGTACATTTTTATCAAATAAAGCCAGCGGAGAAATCAGTATCAAAGGTTCTACTTCTGTGGCACCGCTGATGCAGGAACTGGCAGAAGCTTACATGCAGATCAATCCGGAGGCAGTGGTAACTGTTGAGGAGACAGATTCTACGGATGGACTTACACAGGCGATGGAACAGACCTGCGATTTTGGTATGGCTTCAAGAGATTTAAAGGATTATGAGAAGGAACTTCTTGATTATGAGATGATCGCACAGGATGATATAGCTGTCATCGTGTCAAAGGATAACCCGTTGGAAGACATTTCACTGGATTCTCTGAAGGAGATTTATACAGGAGAAATAAAAAACTGGAGCGATCTTAATCAACAGTAACGAAAGAAAAGTATGAGGAGAACAAAATGAATAGTACATTGGAAATCGTATTTGGTTTGTTAGGTGGATTGGCTGTTTTCATTTTCGGTATGAATATGATGAGTGAATGTCTCCAGAAAGCAGCCGGAGAAAAGATGAAAAAGATTCTTGCCCTGCTCACAAAGAACCCTATCCTTGGTGTTATTGCAGGTGCGCTTACAACAGCAGTTTTACAGAGTAGTAGTGCAACAACAGTTATGGCAATTGGTTTTGTAAGTGCAGGACTTATGAGTCTGCCGCAGGCTATTTCCATTATCCTTGGTGCCAATATTGGTACGACCATGACGGCACAGATCATAGCATTTAAAATCAGTGATTATATTTATATCATTGTATTTCTCGGATTTATCATCAGTTTTATCGCAAAATCAGAGCGCGCCAAGAATATTGGACAGACGATTTTTGCCTTTGGTCTTTTATTCCTTGGAATCGAAACCATGGGTGATGTTATGAAGCCACTTGCTTCTAGCCCTGTATTTACCAATATGATCGCAAAAGTTGCAGATATTCCTGTATTGGGAGTTGCAGTTGGTACTTTGATGACTCTGGTGGTTCAGAGTAGTAGTGCTACGATCGCAGTACTCCAGAACTTTGCATCTCAAGCGGGAGCAGACGGGGTTACCAGTATCCTGGGGCTTACCGGAGCTATCCCGATTCTTCTCGGTGATAATATCGGTACAACGATCACAGCACTTCTTGCATCCGTAGGTCAGACGAAAGATGCAAAAAGGACTGCCGTTGCTCACTGCATCTTCAATATCTCGGGATGTTTGATTTTTATCTGGCTGATGAGACCATTTGCCGCGATCATCCGTTACATATCACCAAAAGGACCAGAGATCGAAGTTATCTCAAGACAGATCGCCAATGCGCATACATCATTTAATATTGTCATGACATTGCTTTGGATTCCTCTGATCTGGCTGATGGTTAAGATCGTTATGCATATCATTCCGGATGGAAAGAAAGTCATCCAGGACGAATCAGAGCCATTGTTCCTTGATGAGAAGCTGGTTGGACAGCCGGTTGCAGCATTGAACCTTGTAGTAAAAGAAGTTATCAACTGTGGAACAATTGTAAAAGAAATGCTGACACAGGCGAAGGAAGGCATTGATAAAAAGGAGAAAGAAGCTCTTGGAGAAGTGCTTGATAAAGCAGCAAATGCCCGTCTCCTGAATACAAGGATCACAGATTACCTTGCTGAGCTTTTTGCAAGCGGAAATATGACAGAGGATCAGGTAAATGAGACAGCAGGTGTGATGTACGTCCTTAGTGACATTGATCGTATCGGTTCTCTGTGCCGAGATCTGGCTACAGAGGTGCAGGAGCGGATCGGAAAGAAATCACAATATTCCGATGATGCGATGAAAGACTTGAAGAAAAGCCTTACACTCATAGAAGGAATGTATAGTGATGCGCTGAACATGATGACCACAGGCAATATGGATAATGCCAAGACGATCATCAAGAATAAAGAAAAAGTTACAGGCCTTGATATTAATATGAGGAAGGCACATATGAAGCGTGTAGGAAAAGGAAAATGCGAGGCAGGTCTTACAGCCTCCTTCAGCAAGATCCTTCATCTCATCGATCGTATGGGAAACACCTGTGCCAATATCGCAGATGCAGCCTTAGGTGAAGTTGACTTTGCTTATTTTATAAATATTGTTGAGAATGAAAAACAAGAAGTGAAAAAGGCTTGACAGATATAGCGGTTACGAATTGACTGTGATAAAAAAATATACTATAGTAAAGGGAGCATTTGTTGGCAGATCATACCGGGAAATGCTCTCATTACATATTGACAGCAGATAAAAGGAGGAATATGGTTATGGAAAATATCGAAGTAGTAAAGAACATGTGCGGCGGTGAAGGAACTGTTAAGATCAAACACATCCTTGGAGAAAAGGAATTGAATGGAAAATGTGGTCTGTATGCAGAGGTTACTATCGGAATCGGATCATCCCTTGGCTACCATGAGCATCATGGCGAAAGCGAAACATATTATATCCTTTCCGGCGAGGCAGAATATGATGATAATGGAACAACACGTATCGTAAAGACAGGCGATGTGACATTTACCCCGGATAATCACGGACATGCTTTGAAACCGATCGGAACAGAGCCAGTGGTATTCATGGCATTGATCATCAAAGACTGAGAATAAAGCAGTGACAAAGGCGGCAGATTTTTGCTGACCATATCATATGTCAGTACAAAAACTATGGATCAGGCGCAGATCAGAGAAAACTGTGAACGCGTCTGATCCATAGTCTTTTGCATTATAGGAAATTGTGTCCTGTGATATAAAAATTCTCCTGAAATTTTTAAAAATATAAAACCGAATGTCCGGATAATGAGTCTATAGGGTATACAGATATCTATAGAATATTTACAGAAAAAAGAATATACTGTAATGGTAAAATGAGGAGGATACGAAAGATGTTTTGTAAAAATTGTGGGAATGAATTAAAAGAAGGTGCAAAGTTTTGCCCGATATGCGGGAATCCGGTGGGAAACTTGTCCGAGGAAGAGCCACCGGTGCAGTCGCAGGGACAGCAGCAGGAACAGTCACAGAGACGGGAGAAAACTGTAAAGAGGAGAAAAAGTAAACTGCCGATGATCCTGGCAATCAGTCTTGCGGGTGTGCTGGCGGTAGGCGCAGGAGTGTTTGCAGCGGTAAAAATCAAGGGGTCAAACGATCCTTCGGAAACGGCAGCAAAACCATTGACCGTAGAAGCTTCTATACCAGAAGAAAATAAAGTTGATAGTGCAGCTCAAAGCGAAAATAAAGATGCAAATGCAGATAGTCCGGCAGAATCCCAAGTGGAAGCTGGAACAGCGCAGGGGAGCACAGGAGTACAGATAGAAAACCCCGGTGAATTCATAGAGACATTGTATCAGGGGCTGATGATCGATCACACGATCACTCCGGAAGTATTCTGGGACGATTATGTTTCAGATAGAAGTAAAAATCTGGGAGTGATAGATCGTGACGGATATTTGAATCTTGTGGCTGAAGACCCCATGGTGATCCAGGAAGTAAGTGCCAGTCAGGGAGCGCATGTCGGAAGAAATGAAGAACTGTACAAAGTGAAGGTCATGCAGAAGATAGTGGATGAGACAGGTGCCCAGCAAAGCCGATATCTGGAGGAGTATGTAGTCGTGGAAAATGGTTACTGCAAATATCTGGTATACGGAATATATGAAGCAGAAACATTTGCAGAATTAACCACTACTAATGGCCTTTTTAAAGTGAAAAATCTGGAAGTGGATTATTGTGCGGAAGGCATTTCGCTGAGATATAATTTATATAATAATTCAGAACAATACATCAGGCATGGATGGATAGGCGGCCCAACGGTACAGCTTGTTACCAGCGAAGATACGTATGAGGCAGAACTGGATGAACCTCATGCATATGATCCGCAAGGTGAATTCTTTGAACAGCTCTACTGCGAAAAAGCAGAAGGCACCCTGCAGGAGATTCAGTTTGATAATATGTTTGTGGTGGATGCCAACGGAAATCCCCAGGAGGTCTCTGACGGAGAAACCTATACTCTGATGCTCCGCCAGTAGAAAAGATAAGACTTATTGAGGAATCCGCTCTTTATAATAAAGCGGAGACAGACCATAATATTTTTTGAATAGTTTACTGAAATGATAGGCATCTTCATATCCTACTGCCGCAGCGACAGACTGGATGGAGGTGCCTGGATTTTCGTCAAACATGTTTCGGGCCTTTTTCATGCGAAGACTGATGAGGTAGTTGATCGGAGTATCACCAGTTTCACTTTTGAACAGTTTGGATATGTAGAAGGAACTCAGGTACATATTTGCTGATATCTGATCCAGAGAGATCTTTTCATGATAATGTTCTTCCATATATTTCATGATCTGTTCAATGATATATTTTTTGTTGACAGACTTGAACTCATAGCGTGTATGATTTTCCCGGAGGGCAGCCTGCTCATGAGAATGTTTTTGGAAACGTTCGATCAGGCAGATCACTTGTATGAGATAAGATTTCAGCATAAAATATCTGCCGGTTTCACAGGACTTCAGCTCCAGTGCGATACTGCTGCACAACTGAAATAATTCTTTCTTTTGAATCTCAGGAAGTCGGGCGATGATCTCGTATCCCTCGAATAAAGGGAAATATCCCCGAGGGCAATTGAGAAAATCCACATTGGTGAAACCAAGATAGCATTCTGTCAGAGAATGGGTGCTTTCTGGCAAAGGAATACTCCGGTGGTAAGTGCCGGGATTAAGGATGATGATATTTCCCTCTTCTACAGGGTATTCTCTTTCGTCGATAAAGAACTTCCCTCTGCCCTTTAATATGATCACCAACTCAATAAAATCATGACAGTGATAATTGGATTCCGGTTCTGTCCGATGCTGGATACAAGAGAAAAGAAATTTGGGATTCAGGTCATTGTAAGTAAGATCATAAGGGAAGCTGCACATAGGTGTTCCGCCTTTCTGGATGTTAAGTAAAATGATAATTGTTAAGTTTGGACGCAGGGCATTCCTGCATCGAGGATTTGCACTACACATATAAGTATACAACATAAGACATCTAAAGTACAAGAAATTACATTTCACTTTTCAGTGAGAATTCTATAATTACTAATAGATGTTAATAAAATTGTAATGTACAAAATACATTGCAAAACTAAAGTATGAGGGATGAGCAAGACGGAAATGGAGTGGAGAAGAAAATGACAAAGAGTATGACGCAAGGAAACCCGGCAAAGCTGATCTTAATGTTTGCCCTGCCTTTGATCGTGGGCAATATTTTTCAGCAATTTTATAGCATGGCAGATACGGTCATCGTTGGAAGGACCATCGGTGTGAACGCTCTGGCGGCGGTAGGGTGTACCGGAAGCCTTACTTTCTTTATAATAGGATTTGTAATGGGATTTACCTCTGGTCTGTCGATCATTACATCGCAGCGTTTTGGTGCACAGGATGAAGAGGGGATTAAAAAGAGTTTTGCAGTGAGTATCGTGTTGAGTGCGGTAGTATCAGTTGTTTTAACCGTGATCGCAGTGTTTTTAGCACGTCCGCTTTTGGAACTTTTGCAGACACCGGCAGAGATCATAGAAGATGCAACTATATACATAAGGATCATTTTTATGGGTATTGCAGCAACGGTGCTTTTCAACCTGGCTTCTAATATGATGCGTGCACTTGGTGACAGCAGGACGCCTCTGTATTTTCTCGTTTTTGCATGCTGTGTGAATATTATTTTGGATATCGTGCTGATCGTAGTATTTGACATGGGGGTAGCGGGAGCGGGTGTAGCCACTATTTTTTCCCAATTATTATCAGGTGTAGCCTGTTTTATATTCATAATGAAAAAAATGCCGGTGCTCTGGGTTCAGAAACGTCATTTTCATATAACGGCAAAAGAAGTAAAGAAACATCTGAATACAGCTCTTCCTATGGCTTTTCAGATGTCTATCATAGCAATCGGTGCGTTGATCCTTCAGTTTGCACTGAACGGATTGGGAGCCATATCTGTGGCTGCATATACGGCGGCACAGAAGATTGATGCGATCGCAACCATGCCGATGAATTCTTTTGGTGCAGCGATGGCTACCTATGGTGCACAAAATTATGGGGCTGGAAAGATCGATCGTATCAAAAAAGGTGTATTTCAGTGCATTATCATGTCTGTCGGATTCAGTATCGTTATGGGATTTGTAAATATATTTGCAGGAAGTAATCTGGCTGCACTCTTTGTTGGAAAAGGAGAGACAGAAGTGTTGTCACTTGCACGTACATATCTCACGATCAATGGTGTGTTCTATTCGGTGCTTGCATTGCTGTTTATTTACCGTTTTACCCTGCAGGGGCTGGGAAAGGGTTTCATGCCAACTGTAGCAGGTGTTATGGAACTTGTAATGAGGGCTTTTGGGGCACTAATCCTGGTAAGCGCGATCGGGTTTGCCGGTGCTTGCTGGGCCAATACCCTTGCATGGATAGGTGCCTGCATTCCGCTGGCTGTGGCTTACTATGTAACGATCAGGAAGCTATCCTCTAAGGATCTTCAGGCGTGATGCAAGAAAGAATAAAATAAAAATAAAGTTTGTTCATAGAGTCGTGGGCACAGTGCGGTTTGCCAAACCGTCTGTGCCCACGTTAACTTTATATACTTGTTTTTAAGATATTGTAGTAGATATATTTTTGTGTTTTAATATAGTAAGAGGTTGGGATCAAGTGTATTCTGGCTGCTGTTCCACACTTGGTGATTATGGAACAGAGGTATAGAGATGCAACAGGAAAAGAGGAAAGAGAAGATATGAAGACAGATAAGGACCAGAAAAGAATGCTGTGGATATGGACAGCAGTGATATTGGGCGTTGCGGTATTTTATATTGGTTTTACATCCCATTATCTATGGCAGAACAAGGAGAAAACAGATATCGAATGGGAGGAACGGGTACACGCCTTTGAAACTCTTTCAGATGAGGAACAGGGATCAACAAAAGATGCGGTTCGTGTAGGAGTGACAACCTACCTTGAAAATGTTACTGATATAGATATCCGCCAGTCAACCTTTGATGCAGATATGCAGATCATATTCACCTGGAAAAAAGGATCCAGATTGAATGGTGAGGAACTGGGAAGTATGTTGGGACATTTTTCAGTGTACAACGGAAAAATCACCGATATAGAGACACAGGAAAGCTCGGTGAGTGAGGATGGCATATGTATACAGAAGATTAAAGTAAGTGCGCAGATCAGCAATAAGCTGGAAACTGTGAGGTTTCCACTCAACAGTTATCAGCTCCGGATCTATATCGTTCCGCGGGAAAGCATAGAAAAGATGATTTGGATCCCTGATGGAGAAAACAGCAGCTCAAATCCAAACCTGTCTCTTGCAGGTTTTCGGCTGGAACGTCTGGCAACCAATAGTTATTACAGACGGACGGAGGAAAATGTATCCTATGACGGAGAATTGATAGATGATCAGGAAAGGGTATATTCTGAGGTGCTCACTGCTATGGAGTTCAACCGAAGCACCCTTGGCCTTTACCTGAAGTGTACGATCGCGCTGTATGCAACGGGAATTTGGGCATTGCTGATGCTGCTGACTTGTGCCCGCCACAGAACAGACTCACTGAGTATGCTGGGACCTGTATTTTTCGGTGTGGTCAGTAATATCCTTGTGGGAGCTAATCTCGTTCCGGATGCAATGGAAACAGGGTTGTTGGAATTTATCAATATCTGGGGCATTTATACGATCCTCATAATAGCGGTGATCATTATGCAGGTGAATCATATTCGCAAGAACAAAGCGCAGGAGGAATTTGCCAGCAGATTTGGATGGCATATGTTTGGGATGATCGCATCCACCACTATTTTGGGACATATTATACTGCCGCTTTCAGCATATCGTTTCTTTTAAGAGCCGGATGGCTTAGAGGAGGATTCAATAAAGATGACAGAAAAAGAAAAAATGACGGCAGGAAAAATATATGATGCATATGATCCGGAATTGGTACAGATGAGGAAAATGTGCAATGATCTCACGGATACTTTTAATCATTTGGGTGATGAAGAACTTGAAATGAGAAGGAAGATACTGGGAAAACTTCTGGGAAAAGCGGGAGCGAATATTTATATGCTCCCGACCCTGCATTTTGATTATGGATGCAATACTTATATTGGCGATGAATTTTCAGCGAATTTTAATTTGACGATATTGGATTGCGCACCTGTCTTTATCGGCGATCACGTATTGATGGGACCTAATGTCACACTGGCAACACCGGTACATCCATTATTGCCTGAGGAGAGAATGTTTCGCAGAGGAGCAGATGGACGCCGAAAGCTTCTGGAATATGCAAAGGAGATCCATATCGGAGATCATGCCTGGCTTGCCAGCAATGTGACAGTTAATGGCGGGGTAACGATCGAAGAAGGAGCCGTGATCGGATCGGGAAGCGTCGTTACCCGTGATATACCTCCGATGGTATTTGCCGCGGGCAATCCATGTCGTGTGATCAGGAAGATCACACAAGAAGACCGCCTGGGGATCTGATATGATGTTTATCTTGAAATAGAAAAATGGCACCCTTATCGTACTTGGAAGTAAGAAGATAAGGATGCCATTTTTAAAATCTGTGAAATATTAATTAGATGGAGATGATACCCAAAGCATTTAATATAGAAGATACAAGGATGATGATGATACAGATCGGTGCAATATACTTGATCATTATAACAAATACTTTTTCACGTCTAAATGGTGAATTCAGTTTTACTTCATCGATCACTTCTTTCGGTTTGACAACAAATCCAATAAAGATACAAGTCAGCATGGCCACGATCGGCATCAGGACACTGTTGCTGATAAAATCAAAGAAGTCAAGGAAACTCATACCCAGAGGCTGTATGCCGGACCATGCACCGAATCCCAGAGATGATGGAAGCGCAACTGCCAGAGTAAAGAGAGTAACAACGATAGTAGAAAGCTGACGACTCCAGCGAAGTTTGTCACATACGATAGAAACAACTGTTTCCATCAGTGAGATAGCAGAAGTAAGAGCAGCAAACAAAACAAGGATAAAGAATAATGCTCCTATCACGGTTCCGATCGGCATGGAAGCGAATACTTTTGGCAATGTGATGAACATCAGTCCAGGACCTGCGTTGATAGCACTTGCGTCACCGCCGTTAAATACGAATACTGCAGGTACGATCATAAGACCAGCCAGGAAAGCGATACCGGTATCGAAGATTTCAATCTGTGATACGGATTTTTCCAGGTTTACGTCTTTTCTCATATAAGAACCGTAAGTGATCATGATACCCATGGCCAGAGACATGGAATAAAACAGCTGTCCCATAGCAGCAACTACGGTTGTAATAGAAAACTGTTTAAAATTAGGTTTCAGATAATAAACAACACCAGCACCAGCCCCCGGAAGTGTCACGGAGTAAATGGCAATACCCAGTGTCAAGATGATCAAAAGAGGCATCAGTGCTTTGCTGACCTTCTCGATTCCTTTTTCAACACCGCAGTAAACGACAACTGCCGTAGCCAGGATAAATATAGCAAGCCACAAAACAGGTTCGCCGGTCTTGGCGATGAAGCCTTCAAAGTAACCATCCTGTGCAGCGGCTCCTGCCTGTCCTGAAATGAAGGCGGCAAAGTACTTGATCACCCATCCGCCGATTACAGAATAATAAGGAAGGATGATGATCGGAACCAGCGAAGCAAGATATCCGATAAACGTATACTTGCTGTTCAGCTTCTTAAAAGCACCAATGGCACTCAGGCCTGTGCGGCGTCCCAGCGCGATCTCAGCGATCATAAGCGTAAAACCAAATGTTACAGCGAGCAGCAGATAAACCAGTAAAAATATCCCGCCTCCGTACTTTGCTGCAAGATATGGAAATCTCCAAAGATTTCCTAAACCAACCGCTGAGCCGGCGGCGGCCAGTACGAATCCTAATTTGCCCGAAAAACTACTTCTTTTTTTCTCCATAGTACCCCCTCTGTTTTATGTTTTTATTATTAGTAGATTATAGTATATCCTGTCTGTTTTGTAAAACGGAAATTAATTATTCTTGAGTTTCCGCAAAATGTAATTTCAAAAGAGATAACTTCTTCTAAAGTACCAATCTGTCCTATTTTTGAAAAAAATGAAAAGACAGTATT
>SAAH01000052.1 GCA_009929525.1 Clostridia bacterium
TGCAAAAAAGCATGGAATTAATGCTTACAAAGCAATTCAAAATGCAATAGCAGGTACCCCAGAAATCACTTTTGACTAATGGGGTACTGAACAGTTACTCTAATTTTCTAATAATAAATTTCATGTTTCTCCTCATGCAGGGAGAGATTCTTTTTTATGCTGCCCTGCCATATCTTTGTATTTTCTTGTTTGTGTCCCGCCGTTACATCGGGCAGCCTCTTCTTTGCTCTCTTTCCATATCTCCTCTGGCGTATCTTGCATTGAACTCCATGTTGATCTCACGGATTTCCTTTTTTCCATCTATGTATTCCTGATACATCTCCGCCAGCCCGGCCATACAGCCATCGCAGTTAGCGGAAATATTTCCCAGAGAATCTTCCACTATTTTCTGACGTTCTTCCCTTGTTGTATCTTTGATCAAATATCCTGCCATTTTATTTTCCTGCCTCTCTATTCTTGTTCTCCTGCTTTTTGTATGGTTACTTCAAATGCAATTTCACTTGTTGGGGGCTTCCCCGCTGCAGACTCCAGTGCCCCACACCACGATGCGATATCTGATATCAGTTCCAACGGGAGTGGATTCTCATATGGTATGCGGATCGTTCCCTTATTGGTTTTATATTTTTTTAGCCTGTCCGCAAAATGTTCTACTGCTTCCGGCCCTGGGTATATCCCTATATGATGGGCTGATGCGGCAAACTGGATAATGTTGTGCTTTTTATAGTATGTTGGCATCGACCATGAAATCTTTTCATGGGCTCCGGGGATTGCCCGTTGAATCACATTTCGTATGTCTGCCAGGAAGGGCTGGATATCTTCTGGTTGGGACTGGATGTATTCGTCTATCGTCTTTGGCTTTTCCCCACAGTAATGAGATTGGTTTGTTTTTACAAATTCCCTCCCGCATTTTGGACATTTCCACATGGTGCCGCCTCCTTTGAATGTTTGAATGATGTTTGAAAATTTGTTTTTGGCTTTACATTTGTTTTTCCAGTTTTCCAATAAGGTCCAGGTCTGCGGGGAGCCATTCCACACTCATCAGCTCATCTTTCGCAAGCCATTTGGCTGCCTCGTGCTCCAGAAGCTTCAGTTTTCCTTCTATGACCTCACACCAGTAACATCGCATGCTCAGGTGAAAGGTCGGGTAATCGTATTCTACAATGTCAACCAGACTACCCACGCGGATATCTGTGTCCAGTTCTTCTTTGATTTCTCTTACCAGGGCAGCTTCGGGGCTTTCATTTGGCTCCACTTTCCCGCCGGGGAACTCCCACCCATCTTTGAACTCTCCGTACCCTCTTTGGGTGGCAAAGATCTTGTTTTCTTTTTTAATTATGGCTGCTACTACGTTTATTGTTTTCATTTTGGGACTCCCTTGTTGTTCTTTTCTTGGTTTTGTATTCGTGTATAGAGAAATGAGATATAACTACCCTCAGTTCATAATGTATTCATACAAATCTTCACGAATCGGTGTCACCAATTTGTATTGAATCTCTACAGCTGTTTTCGTTGTATTGTTCATAACAAATTCATGAGCCTTGCCAGTGGCTTTTATCTTGCCAAGATAATAAAACTCTTTAGATATCTTATCATCCTTATTTTTCCTTACGAACAATTCCATATCGACGCCAAGTTCTTCCGCATGTATCGCCGTGTAGACATCATCCGAAGTTAGACTCCTACCTGATTTTGAAATAGCTATTAATGTACTGGGGTCAGTAAAACGATCCTCATAACGCACTGTATCCTGAATGTCATCTGATTTGTCATAATTAATGAATACAGGGTATGTCTTTGTATTTTTATCATACTTGTATCCACCAATATTTAAGGCCACCTCTCCTTTTTCCCACTCTAATAATCTGCAAACATCTTCATATGTATATTTTGCATAAAGCTGAAAATTTGTATCCATATAGCGGTTACTATAATATTTTTGATTTCGATCGATGCCAAATTCAATAAGTTCTTCTACCATATAATAAAAATTTTTATCTGATAACATTTCGCCAAAGCCTTTGCTTACAGCATAATCACTGTCCTCCGGTTCAATAAATACACAGTCTGCATATGTTTTCTTTCCCGATCCTGTAGCAAACTCATTTGTTAAAATATTTGTAATATTCTTTTTGGTTTTCTCCGTCACCGGAATCTTGTAATCATTTTCCAACTTTTTCTGCAAGAATCCAATTAACCCATGCTGATAATGCAAAGCTCTTTTTAACATTTCCAACTCATGAATTCTTTTTCCCGGAGCTAATTTCTTTGAAATAAATTCAATGCATTTTTCCTGTTTCTCAGATAATCGAACGGTATATTCTTTTTCATACTTCGCAAGAAACTTATAGTAAGATCCCAATGAACTATTATCAAAAATGCGTAAAACATCCATCTCACCATATTCTTCAAAATCCATCAGCTTAGGAATTCTTCCCAATTTATATTTCAGTTGTGTATAACTCTCTCGAATCAGACGGATATC
Source organism: Clostridia bacterium (assembly GCA_009929525.1). Classification (GTDB taxonomy): domain Bacteria; phylum Bacillota; class Clostridia; order Lachnospirales; family Lachnospiraceae; genus Oliverpabstia. Next base: position 2,483 of record SAAH01000052.1, read on the forward strand.
ATTAAAATTCGCCGTATCGATCGACTCGTATATTCTCTTTTTCGTAATCTCATCAAAATGAATCGTTGAACTCCCTGGAATAACTCGATTTCCTTCTGATACATATCGACGGATCGTATCTTTATTATAAGTCCGATCCCCTGACAGTGCTATCGGAATAAGAAAATTCTTCTGGTAGTTTCCAATAAAATCAATAATTACCACATATTCCTTATCGTCTGCTTTTCGGAGCCCACGCCCTAACTGTTGGATAAAAATAATCGAAGACTGTGTCGGACGAAGCATAATTACCTGATTAACAGCCGGTATATCAACACCCTCATTAAAAATGTCTACCGTAAATATGTAATCGAATCCATTCTCTCTTTCGTTTTGCTCCAATTTGTAGATTGCTGTTTCTCTTTCTTCCTGCGTATTTTCTCCAGATAATGCAACTGTATGATATCCTCGCTGATTAAACAACAAAGACAACTCATTTGCTTCTCGATTTGTACTGCAGAAGATAAGTCCCTTCACTCTATCGCCACTGTGTCCGTAAAATTCAGCTTTATTAATAATATTATCTACCCGATCATCAGAAATAAGATACCGGAACTCTGTGTTATCATCGATAAGCTTTCCTTCAACCGTCAACTCTGTTACTCCAAAATAATGAAACGGGCAGAGCAAATCCTCTTCCATGGCCTGCTGCAGACGAATCTCATATGCTATATTGTGATCAAACAATTGAAATATATCAAAACCATCGGTTCGCTCAGGACTAGCCGTCATACCCAACATGAACTTTGGCTGAAAATATTCCATGATACGGCGATAGCTTTCGGCACCGGCTTTGTGCGTTTCATCTATAACTATGTAATCAAAATACTGTGGCTCATATCGGCGCATAGTACTCTCTTTTGACATCGTTTGCACTGTTGAAAACAATAATCCGCATCATAATCGTGATGAGTTCCCGATAATAGACCTGCATCTAACTCATGCCCCAGCACATCTTTAAAGCTCTCCATGGCCTGCTTAAGGATTTGTTCTCTATGTACCAGAAAAAGCATCTTTTTAGGTGCGAAATTGCGAACATCAAAGGCTGACAAATATGTTTTTCCTGTACCCGTTGCACTTATCAACAATGCTCTACGCTGCTTTGCCTCCCGCAATCTTGTCAATGATTTTGTAGCCTCAATCTGCATAAAATTAGGTTTTAATGTATAACTTTTTAATCTCTGAACCTTTGCTTTTCTCTGCTTTTTTCTTTCACGATATAACGGTTCATACTCTTCACTTATCCACTCTTCTGTAAGTATCTCCGCCTGCTCCCACATATGCAAAAACTCGGCTTCCACATCACCAATTAACTCTCCTTGCTCCATCGAAGTCACTTTAAGATTCCATTCTTTATTTGCTTTCAATGCGTTCTGAGTCATATTCGAGCTTCCAACAATGAATGTTCTAGAATCACCTCTTGTAAACATATAACCTTTTGTGTGAAAATCTTCCGCAGTATAGACACGCACTTCCAGATTTCCAAATTTCATAAGTTCACGCAAGGCATCTGGCTCATTGAAAGTAAGATAATCTGTTGTCAAAATGCGTCCCTTAATGTTTCTCTTCTCTAACTCTGCGAGTGCATTCTTAAGATCAATCATTCCACTTTTCGTGACAAATGCAACAGAAAACCAAAAAGAATCACAATACTGTAACTCGTGCTCTAATTCAGCAAGAACTGTATTGCCTGTGTGGGTGTCGTTATATAGTAATTTGGGCCGAAGTGACTCTTGTGAATTCATAAAACGATCTATTAGTGCTGTGTTGGCAGCATTTTGTATCTCTAATGCAAGATTTGTCATTTGTTTTATCCTCATAATAAGCTTCTTTCACTTACTTTCTTTGCAACCGGCTGCCATTTTACAGGCCCTATAGCTTTGTGCTACTGACTTTCATCAGCTATGTTGTCTTATCTCATTTTAATATTGCCCGAAAAGTGTGTCAATCCTCTTACCTAGATCGTCAGTATTTTCCTTAATTAGGCTTATCTAATCATTCATCTTTTCCAAACTATCACGACATAATTACAATCGCCAAATTAAGATACCCCGCAAAAATCACCCAAACCAGATAAGGTATCAACAAATACGCCGCCACTTTCTCTATCTTCGCAAATTCCAATATTGTAACCAAAATCAAATACCACAACAAAACCAACCACGCAAAAGCTAAAAGATACCATTGTGCTCCAAAAAACAAGAAGGGCCAAATCAGATTAGCTACCAGCTGCAATGTATACTTTTTCAATGCTTCTGTCTTTTCACTCGCAGTTCCTTCTTCCGATTCATAGATCAGATACGCCGCCACACCCATAGATATGTACAAAATTGTCCATACAATAGGAAATAACCACCCTGGCGGTGCTAATGGCGGCCGATACATTTCTTCGTATTGCTGCATACTGCTGCCAGTCAGCAAACCTACGATAATTCCTGATCCCAAACTGATTGCCACACTGATGATCAAATTCTTCCAATTGATTCTTTTCAAAATAAAACCTCGAAATATCTTTGTTGTTTTATTTTATGATAGATCTTTGGGATTATGTTTTCGATATTAAAATCCTTAATATGTTCATCAAACGAAGGTAAATATTTAACTGCCTTTTACTGAACAGCCTTATCATCCACAAATCCTTTAGGAGACTTTTTAGACATGATGAAATTTGTTTTTGCAATCTACGTTACTGTTATCCGGGGCAAAGACAAGCACGACTCGCCTCCTGCCCTGTGTCAGGACTAATAACATGGCAATAGTATAAATGTGTTGTAGATGCCCCAATTCACTTGAAATCATCGCGCCCGGCTAGGCAAAACGGAATATATTTTTGTTCTTTTGTGTATATGCCCCGCCGGATCAGCATTAGCGGTGGAGACATCACCACTTTCTTCGTTGACATCAATGTTCTTTCTTCCATTTGTCTTGCAAATCGTGTTGCTGAACAATGCGTGAACAATAACTGTATCTCCACCTACTCCCCTTCATTCGCCTCTTCCAAAACCATCTGTGCCTCCCCCATCTTTTCCTCGAATCCCACCTGCATCACCGCCTGTGGCCAGTTTAGGGACAGGTAAGCATGTTTTTGACGGTTCAACGCTTCTTCCTCAAATATCTTCAAAAATTCATCAAGTACATCTCTTGTAAGATACCCGCCGCGCCACTGGAAAAGCAAAACTTTTCCCTTTTTCGCTGCCTGGGCCGCACGTTTTCTTACCTCTTCCTGTTTTGTGAAAGTCATTTTTTTCTCTTTGTACCAGCTGTGGCTTCCATCGCTGCAGGCAGGCATTTTCCAGATCACTGGCTCGTGGTCTCTGAATAGCTGGGAATCGCTGATATTATAATAGTCATAGCGTATCATTTCGCTGCGGCTCAGAGTATTATCAAATGTCGCATCCAGATGATAATACGTCCCACCGATACGGATGATATTCCACGCATGGCGATATTTGATACCTTTCTCTGGATTGGCCTCTGAAATGGCTATGATGCACCAGATATTCAGATTGTCGCAAAGGATCTTAACGGTTTTTGCTATCCCCTCACAGACGCCTACGCCATGTCCTAACGCTCCGATGATCTCATGGGAATATGGCTTTTTTAATTTGTCATATTTGACATTCCGGCAGATGAAATCATGGATAAATTGCTCTTTTCCCTTCTCATCCAGTTTCTGGGCGGCATTTGCCAGCTTTTTGATACGGGACGTCATCGCTTGCTGATGTTCTTTGATCTTATTTTTCGCAAACATATACTCCGGGATCATCTCTACTGCTGCCGAATCCGGATAACTGCGGTAAGAAAACTGTACCGTATAAAATATCTCCGGGTGGTCTAAGCGAAGCATAAAATATATATCGGACAACTCCTTCGCCGACAGCCTGGGGACAGGAAATGAAGGCTCAAGCGCCGTAAGCCCTGCCTTCATGGCATAGTAAACCTTCTTTTGTTCTTTATTCAATTGTTCATAATAATAAGTTGTAATCCCACTCATCGCTGCTCCTACTTTGATTTTGTCCAGATCAAATTAACCTTTGTTCTTATTTTCCTGTACCTTTTGAAGTTCCTGCTTTTCATCAATGACCACCTGGTCGCCCTCATAGATATCTCTGTCATAAAGAAGCTGATCCGTAACACGCAGTTTACACTCCATCCCCGTCCCATCAGTTAAGGTAACGATAGCTCTTACCGGCTGATCACTGCTTCTTTCTTCACATCCAAAATCAATATCCTCATCGATTCTTTTCACTTTATATGTCATCTTTGGCACCTCGTTTTTTAGAATCCTGCTTTCAGGATTGGCGAATGGCAATATAAGACAGCAGCATCTCCTGTTCTATCTCCATGTCGTATTCCAGTATCATTTGCCGCAGTTCTTCCAGATCGCCTGCATCCATGTCCTGTAGTTTTTTCTTTTTTTCCGCATCCAGCGGATACCCTGCTTTTGCTTTCAGTGCCTTTCGGTATTCTTCTGCGTCCATACGGTAAGGTTTCAGCTTTGGAAATAATTCTTTTTTGATAAAATTGTAGATTCTTATCCCGCCGTAATCCATGTCTCCCCAATGCAGATATTCTAGGTTTTCATCAACATCCGCGAGTTCAGGCAGTTGTTCTAAGAATCTTCGTTCCTTCGGTGCAAAAAATCCATGGCAATAAATGTAAAGCGTATCGCTCCTATATCTCATATTTTCATAATTCGCCTTATTCTCTATGGTCATGATCCGTTTCACTCCGGCAAGACTGACCGGTTTTGCGGCAACCAACGTCTGCGCATTGAGAACAGCACCATAACACATTTTACTGACATCTATCCGATAAAATCCAGATGCCGTTGCATCCATCTCCTGATTTTTCTCACACCCTGTCCTGCCGTCGTAAGCCACACTTCCGCCATCAGCCACACTTCCATCACCAGCCACGCTTCCGCCACCAGCCACACTTCCGCTGCAAGCCATGATTTCATACTCTAATGCCCCTTTGATCTCCAAACTCTGAGAATAAGTCTGTATCCCATGCTCAGCCAATATTTCCCCTGCAGTCATCCCTTCTTTTACCTTCGGTGACAACTCTTTCAGCACCGTTATGATCCGATTCTCATATTTTTCTTTAAACAGCTTCGAATCATTTAATTCCGCCGCACTAAAGATACGTTTCCACACATCCTCTTTTTCCTGGACAACTGCATTCAGGCATTTGAAAAATAAAGTATCACCTGCATCCTTAGGAAAATTTCCCTTGTCAAATATCTCCAGCAAATGCTCATAATATGGAAGGACCCACGCAGCTTTTGCGCGGTCCCTCCAATATTCTACTTCTCTCTTTTGTCTTTCCAGCACTTCCTTTGGATTCTCCATGCCCTCCATCTGGCAAAGTTTCCACATCACATCTACATTTACATCGATCTTTTCCACATCTGTATGAAATTCTCTCCACTTTACACGGATTATTCCTTCCGCTTCCAGCTTTTCTGCCTGAGCGATCAAGTCACGCCGGCCGATGAGATCTATCACATCCTGTGTCACGACAGGATGCTTTTCCCCTGTCACTGCCCCTCTTCGCCAGCCCGGAGTGTCGATCAGGCTGATCAGCCAGAGTGTAAGGGTGATTTTTCTATCGTTTTTCTTCTTCACTTTGGATCTTCTCCTCCATGTCTGTATCCTCGCCTTCCAGCATCTTCAGATAATTTCCCTTATCAATATGCATCATTGACACACGGTTCTGATGTCTTCTGAATCCATAGACACTGTCCACATACTGGATCAGAGACTGGAGGCGCTCGTCCGGCACGCAGACGATAAGCTGAAGATCCAATTCCCTTGCATACCGCAGACAAACCTCACTTCGTTCCTTATCCATCTTGGAAAATGCCTCGTCCAACAGTACCAGTTTGATACGGGAATCTCTATTGCTCTGCTGCATATAAAGCATGGCAAATCCTGCTAAAAGTGCCACGTATTTTGGGTTTTGTCCCTCACCGCCGGAATCCCTTCCCGCCATCTCATCCACTGGATTCTTCTTCTCATTTCCATTTTCATCCGTCACCCGCTCGTACATGCTAAACTTCAAATAATTGCGGTAATCCGCATATCGCTCCATCTCCTGCGTCCGTGAGAGCTGCTTTTGTTTGTCCCCGTCCTTCGGCGGCATGAACTTCTCCGTCAAAAGCTGGATCTTTTGCTCGTATTTCTGGTAAAAATCATCCTCTCCAAAGCTCATCTGACCGTCAAATCCTGCAGTGTCCAGGTTCTTCGTATCCAGTTCCTTCGCCATAAGCATCTCATAGAACTGGCCATTTTCATTATTTGCCGGCAGGATCTCAATCTGATAAATACTATCCGAGAAACGGATTTTGGCAAGCATCCGGTTGATGTCTCTTGTATGGCGGTAGGCTGCTTTGATCTCACCGTGGATCGATGCGATCACATTTTCCCGTAGACTCTTGTATACCTGCTCGCACTGTCTCTGGAAATCTTCCTTGAACTTTGGTTCGAAGTCTTTTCGATAATGTTCCAGCAGGCTGTCGTAGACCTGATTATCCTTCTCTTCACCGCTGAATCCCAGTGATGGATATTCGCGGTTAAACCTCATCCTGGCTTTGCCGCGACTTTCAAGACGCATCTGGCGTTCTTCATCCAACTGTTCCAGTTTCTTCATCTGTCGGGTCCTATAGGTGCTTTCCGTAACTTTTCTCAATTCTTCTTTTACTTCCATCTCGATAGATTCATTGAAAACAAATCCCATCATAAGCGTATCCAGTTTTTCCTGCCCGTTCTTGATATCACTCTCTATCTGTCCCTTTTTCCCATTGATTTCCAACAGATTATTGCCAAGTTTTTTATTTTCGTTTCCAAGTACTTCCAGCTTCGCCTTGAGGGCTATCTGCTGGAGTTCCAAGGCTTTCACAAGGCTTCCATTTTTCAGTTTATCTATCTCTTTTTGCAATTTTTCTTTTTTCTTAAAATACTCTTCCAACTGCTGGGATGCCTGGGATAATTTGATCAGCTGCGGTGGTCCCTGACGCAGTCTCTCAAAACTCTCTGAGTTCTTCAGCGCCGTGTATTCCATCGTCATATCATGAAGCTGAGCTGACAATTTCGTAACCTCGTCCTCCAACTGGCGTAATTTTGCCTTGGATACCGTGGTTCCAATGCAGGCTCCCAGATTATAATCCCTCTCCCTCAGATGACGGAAGATATAGTTGCTGTAAGAATAACAGTCTGGTGTGACACCATCCCTCACCTGCTCCAGATCTTCCACGCTCTGGCATTTGATGATCCTGCCCAGATATCTTTTCAAACAAATATCGACAAATTTTTCCGTAGTCTGCACTGCTTCATAAAGAGAATTCTCCTCTGCCCTTGGCTGATCCCTTTGGATAGCTGCAGAATTTATAAGGTCAACTTCCTCGAACTGCTTCATTTTTCTGAAAATGACTGCCGCATCGTGAGCGTGTTCCGGTGCTGTGATCAGACTCTTCTTGAGCCTGCCCATCCGTCCTTCGATCGCATTTTTCCAGACTTCATCCTTTACATCAAACAAATCGGCAAATATATAAACCGGGATACGTCTTCCATATCGGCTGGTCAATTCCTGCTCCAGCTTTGATTTTGCCTGGGTCAATTTTTTCTCGTAGGACTTTCGATCATTTCTCAGATCCTCCACGATAGTTTTCTTTTCATCCAGTTCCCTGGCAACTTCGGTTTTGTTTATTCGACGCTCTTCCAGCTCATCATCTATGTATTCTACAGTCTCTGCGATTCTCTTTTTCATCTGGAGACAGTCGGATTCTGTCACTGGCTCCGTCTGGAATCGTTTGATCAGATTCCTCATAGGATTACTTACATAATCCGTAACGATCTCATCCTCTACCCAGCTTTGCAGTCCCCGGAGGATACTTCTCCAGCTCTCGCTATTGCTCCGGAGAAGTTCGATGGTATTCTCCATCTCTTCCAGTTCTTTCTCTTTTTGTCCGCAGTCACTGGCTTTCAGTGCTGCCTCAACCTCGATAAGCTCATTTGTTTTGCCTGTCTGTTCTGCTTCCACTTTATCTTTTTGAGTCTGCGTTTCTTCCATTTTCTTGCAAAGACTTTCCAGATCCTGCTGCCGTGCTTCCAGTTTATTTTTTTGATTCTCGATATCCACGTATCTTAAGATTGCCTCTGTCTTAACGATACCCGTCTCTGCCTCGTACAGATATCTATTTTCATCATAGACTTCTGTCAGCATGGTGATGCGCTTTTCCAGATCTTCGATCTTATCCTTGATCTCACTGTAGGCACCCAGCTGCTCGCTGATCTTCTCTATGGTATCCGCCTTGCTCTGAGGAAACATATAATCACGGATAAACTGACCGGTTCCATTAGTCATTTTAAGGGCGATAGAACTTTTCTCCATGGTGACAAAACGGGCACCATCGATATAACCTAAGATCACATCATTGAGAGTATTCAGATACGCCTCTTTTGATGGATACATCCGGTTGATATCTCCTCTGCCACGATTATCCCTGGACTGCTGTCTTTCCTTTATAAGGTCTCTCATCTGACTGATGGAATACGGCACATTTTTCTCCGTCAGATATCCATCCTCCGGCATTCTTCCGGAATGGCTAAAGAAATAATGATTCTTGATATCCTGATCATTTCTTCCCACCTCAAAAGTAACGCCCACACAATTGACAATATGATTTCCCGTATCTTCTATCTCCAGCACGATCTGTGCACAAAAATCCCGATTCTCCCGGTTGGCCGTACCGTCCTTTTGCTCTCCTCGAAGATAGCTTAATACCGTTCTCCGATTCTTGGCATCGTCCGCTGCTTTATTAAGAAATGCTGCTGCGAGGCTTCCGTACAGTACCACCTGTATCGCATCCATAACGGTAGACTTTCCCGAACCGCTCTTGCCGCAAAACAGATTTACATACTCATTCAATTCGATCACATGATGCTCGATCCCGCCCCAGTTATTCAGCAGGATCTTCGTAAATATCTTCTTCGCCTGTTTCATCAGCACTCTCCTTCGCAACTATTTTCATAACTTCTTCACGGTACTTTTCCACCACTGCATTGATGTCCACAGAAGCACAGTAAATATTGACCGTACTGTAGATATAGATGGGGGTATCGTCCTCCACATGGGCGATGGCTCCCGGCAGTTCGATCATCTGATGACGACTCATAAGACTCAGTGCTTCTCTCCACTCTGCCGATGTAAGGCGGCGATTGATCAGGTTCGTATTTTTTCCATACTCTCTTATTTCACTCAGACTGGTAACCGTCGCATGAAGCCCTTCTCCCATGATCTTGTCCTTGTATATCATCTTCAATATGAGCACAAGGAGGGTAGTGATCTCACTCATTTTTTCCGTTACAACGCCCTCACCCTCGATGCGGTAGATACTTTCCTGCGGGTCATAGCGCAGGTCGCATCCGATCACGGAAAGGTAATCCTCGATAAACTTCTGGTGTTTTTGGCAGATACGGTAATTAGGATTGTCACGAGGTACCAGTGTTACGGGATCATATTTCATCTGAATGATACAGGTCTGACGAAAAAGCTCTTTTATCGTCCGCTTCAGGCCCTCCGCCTCCGTTACTGTCATCATTTCCATATACTCAACCATGCCTGTCCTCCTCTATCTGCAGTGCCGAAAAGCGAAATCCCTCTTCTGTTGTGATTTCTTCACCCAACTGGATCTCGCCGGTTTCCCCCGCGTATTCTGTCATTTCCTGCCACACCAGGAATAATTTTTCAAGATCCTCCACCGAATGCACGGTCTCCCTGGAGGCAACAAACTTTCCGTCCTGCCTGTTTTTTTGCATGAATTCACGCAGCTGTTTCTTCGTATATAACGGTTTCAGGATAAATGAATCCATATCTTCCTTCTGCTCTTCCGCCTTCACCTCCACAGCTGCCGGTTCAAATGTGCCCTCCTGGCTGTCTCTTCTGTTGTAGAAACTATTGTCTGTAACAACCCGAAACTGGGAAGTAGGACGCATCCGCTCTGATAATTCTTCCAATATCTCCTGCTTTTTCTCACTCCGTCCCAGAAGATTGACCAGTTCCACCACCCTGTCATCCTCCTGCATCCCCTCCTGAAGGATATATCGGATCCTTGCGGCGGCACGGCTGGCAAATATAGTTTTTTGCTCGATCAATTTGTTATAACGTTTCTCGATATTGTCAAATTCTCTCTCGATCTGACAGATGATATCCACGGCTTCCTCACAAAGCACTATGGCACGTTCATTGCGATAATAAAGAGGCGTTTCCGGCTCCAACGCAGATCTCTTTGCTTCAAATCGCTGCTTTCGCAGTTCATTTTCTGTAAGATTCTGGGTGGTCAGCTCTTTCACAGCTTCCTTGTAACGGTAGAAACTGTCCGTAGTCGTCAAAATCGCATATCTCTGACTGTCACTGTTATTGATCTCCTGCACCAACACCTCCTGGATACCGCGAAATTCCTGCTGTTTTGACAGCTCATCAAAATAACTCCGCATCCCCTCCTGCATATTTGCAAGAAGCTGCACCAGCCGTTTTGAAGTTTTCAGGGCACTTTTTAAAATGTCATTATTCTTATCTTCATCCGAACTATAAGTATAGAGATAACTGTAGATAGCCAGAATGCTTTCCCGCTCCTTCGTATCATCCTCACTCAACAGCTTCCCGAACAACTCGATATAAAGCTGACTGTACTCTGGAAATGACAGCACATTGCAGTTTAAGACTTCATCATAATCACTCTGCACCCATCCCCATTGCTTAAAGTGAGCAAGACAGGCAGCCGCCATATTCGACTGGGACAGAAGGTTTCCCTCCTCATCAATCTGCTCCTCGCTCCAGTCAAGCTTCATCATCGCCAATTTTTCATTGATGATGCTTCGACATTCATTCTCCGTAAGTCCCAATGTGGAAAATGACTGGCTGCTCGCCTCATAAACCGCACTCAGAAACACCATATAATAATCCAGATATTTACTGCTGAATAAACGGTAAAAATCCTTCGGCATACGACTTTTTAGATTCATCCTTGTTCTCCCATCGCTTTTAAGATCATCTTTTCAAATGATCCACGAAAGCGTTCGTCATCCTCCGGTGTCCTCTTGGCCGGTCCCTTCAGATGATTTTTCTTTGAGCTTCTTCTTACTTTCTTGGTCAGATGACGCTGCATCAAAAGCTCATCTATATTAGCATCGGTATACCATTTTCCACTTTGATGGATGGTATATGCACCTTTTCCCAAAGCCATAGCGGCCACACCGTAATCCTGTGAACATACGATATCTCCCCGTCTGCAAAGATTGATCAGCGCAAAATCCACTGCATCCGCGCCGGCATCGATGACCTTTACCTCACAGTAATCTGACTGCAATATATGGTTGGTGTCACATAAAAGAGTGACCGGAACTTCATGCTTTTTAGCCAGTTGCTCAATGATATGTGTCACCGGGCATGCATCTGCATCTACAAATATTCTCATTTTATACCTGCTTTCTCACAAAACTATATTGCTATTGTATCAGACGCTCCATATATTGCAAGTCTGTAAAGATGCCGTCAGACAGAGCAAACACGCTATTTCGCACAGAATGGATCGGCCTGCCTGATGCCAAATATAGAACGAAAAACTCTCCTGCTGCCGGATCGTCGCCGGCAACAAAAGAGTTTCTCATTGCATTTTATTTATTTAGATTCATTTTTTACTGCCAGTGCAATAGATACGTCTGGTGCAGCGTATGGGATAAGCGTTGCCTGCAGGGCGTGGTAGATATCTGATTTTCCCGGCCATACAGTTCCGATCACATTGTTGTTCTGATCCAGCTGATGATACCAGGATCCTCTCTCGTGATCCAGTACTTTATCATCCAGATATGCCATAAACTCCGCATAATCATCTGCATATTTCTGTGTTTTTGTAACATTGTACAAAACAGAAGAAGTATTGATAGCTTCTGCAAGTGTCCAGTGCATTCTGTCATGAACAACTGGTTTTCCGTTCCAGTCTGTTGTGTATACAACTCCCGGTGCTCCGTCAGCATTCCATGCGTCAGCGATCGCTCTATTGTACAGAGACTGTGCTGCATCCAGATATTTTTTAGCGCCTTCTTTGTCATCTTTGTATGTGGAAAGTGCCCACTGGGTGATCAGTCTTGCCCATTCGATACCGTGTCCCGGTGTAGCTCCGTATGGTTTGAACTGGTCATCTGGTTTCTCTTTGTTGCACTCCAGATCTGCAACCCATTCTTTTGAAAAATGCTCCGGGATCCTCCAGTCATTTTCAGAAGCCCATACCAGAACGCGATCGATGATCCTTCCGGCTCTCACACGGTATTCTTCTTTCTTAGCTACATCAGCTACTGCCAAAAATGCCTCTACGGTATGCATATTTGCATTCAGTCCGCGATAATCATCCAGTACTGTGAACTCTGTATTCCATGTATCACAGGAAAGTCCTTCTTCTTCGTTCCAGAAACGAAGATCATATAATTCCAATGCTTCCTTCAGAAGTTCTTCTGCTCCCGGTCTTCCTGCAAGGATACCTGATGTAGCAGCAAGGATAACAAATGCATGTGCATAACACTGTTTGTTCGGCAGGATCTCACCATCTGCTGTCAGTCCTGCGTACCATCCGCCATTTTTCACATCATGAAGTTCTCCGTGCAGACCTTTCAGTGCTGCATCCACCAGTTCTTCACTTCCCTCATGTCCAAGGAAAGTTCCGATGCTGTATACGTGAGTCATACGGCTTGTGATCCATGTCTCACGGCTGCGATCCTTCCACGGTGTTCCATCATCTCCCAGGTAGTAGGATGAACCACCCGGAGCCGGGAATTTATGTCCAAAGGAAAGTAAACTTTCTCTTACTTCCTCCAGGAACTTTTTGTTTTCTTCTGTGCCAATTTGATATTTTTTAGCCATCTCGCCCATCTTCGTTTTTCCCCATTCTGTAATTTATTAGTAACTGGATCTGCTCCTTCGTTACTTCCATAATAAATTCAGTTTAGCACAGGATTTATCCTTCGTCAATTGCCGGAACTGCCTATTTATTCCCCTTATTTATTCCCCTGTTACTGTTCATTCATTGTTCAGCAACACGTTTTACGAGACACATGGAAGAAAGAACTTTGATGTCAACGAGAAGAAATTGTTGATGTCTCCGCCGCCAATGCTGATCCGGCGGAAACATCACAATTTCTTCTTTCGTTGACATCAATTTTCTTTCTTCTATATATCAATCATCATCACCATCGTCACTGTCATCATCGCCGTCATCATCACCATCATCACCATCGTCATCGTCCGCATCATCGTTTACCGGAGGATTAACCGGGGCACTTGCCGGTGGTGCTGCCGGTGCTGCCGGTGCGCTCGCTGGCGGATTGGCTGGAGCACTTGCCGGCGGTGCTGCTGGCTGGTAGTCATCATCGTCATCATCGGGCTCATACGCATCATCATCGTATTGATCATCTGCATCGTCATTTCCATCATCTGAATCATCGTTGCTGCCGGAATAATCGTCTCTATCATCATCTCTATCGTCAGCATCATCGTTTCTGTCATCCGAATCATCTCTGCCATCATCTCTGTCGTCAGCGTCATCGTTTCCATCGTCCGAGTCGTCTCTGTCATCACCTCCGACCGGGATCTTGATCACTGTCTCATTCTGCTTGTCGTCAGCTTTATCATCATTTTTATCGTCTGCATCGTCTGCATCCTGTGCCGCCCAGTCATCATTATTTACCTTGTCTGCTTCCCGAACCTTGCCGGATACTGCGTCCACTTCATATTCATACTCAACTCCCTTGGACACAAATTCGAATTCATAAACTCCATCATCCAAATCATAGTCTTTTGAGTGGAATGTCACATCATCAAGACCGAGCTGTGCTTTGAGAAGCTCCTGCGCTTTCTCGATTCCTATATATCCATTTTCATCCAGATCGTCCTCGCTGATGCTCACTGCCTCTGAATCAAGCTCACATTCTGCCACTGCTTCACGTACACTTTCTGCAAGATCATAAACAAAATCATCATCCGGATATTCGGATCCTTCGCTTAACTTCAGCACCACATTTTTTGCATTTCCGTCTACAGTCTGCTCAAAATATCCTGCTTTGTGGATTTCCTTGACCAGATCTGCCAGAACGATCTCACATTCCTTATTCTCGTAACCGCTGTGGCTGGAAACGATGCTTTTTCCATCCTCATTGATGCCTTCCAGTTCAAGAACCTTTCCATTTTCATCATATCCGATCTCAATCTCCGGATTCACACTCAGCATTACTGTTCCAGCAATATTTGACACTTCAGCCGCTGTGGTCTCTGCCCCCGATGCCTTTGTCCCGCAGCCAGAAAATGCTGCCATCATTCCTAATGTCAATGCGCTTATTGTTATGAAGCTTTTTCCATTTACCTTTTTCATGTTCGTCATCCTCTCATATCTATTATTTTTCGTTTGCATATATAGAATACGAGTGCCTTTCTTCAAAAAAGGGGTCTGGAGAAAAAAATTTAAAATTTTTATTTTTCTTTTGGTGTAACCGGGATAATGATAACGTCATCCCCCTCGGTGGAATCAAGAATGATCATTACGGAATCTCGAAAATGGATCTCAAGTTCTACCGATAACTTCTCCTCTGTCCTGCTTTTCCAGCCTGTATGTTCTGATTCAACTGCAAAATGTATCGTCCCGCCTTCTTTCAGGAATCCTAATTCCACTGCTTTATCTGCAAGCTCGTCTGATACCTGCTCCACATGTTTAAACTGATAGGTGTATCCTTCGATCAGTTCTTCTCCATCTTCATTCAGCCCTTCAAGCCCGATCACATAGTCCAGACTGTTCACTTCTATCTGTACATCCGGATTGATATGCATCTTCACAGAACCATACGGCGTCAGCAAAAACTGCCAGATCCCAGCCATCATGATGCAGATGCTCGCCGCAGCTGCGACCCACGATCCCAGCACAGATATCTTTGATTTTTCTTTTGCCTCTCTGTATGGGATAACCTGGGTTATCGTCTGTCCCACTTCATAACCTAAGTTTGCAGCTTTTATAAACCGGCCTTCTGAGTCTAACACAACTGCATATCCCAGATGGCATTCCATTACAAGATATGTCATACTGTCTCTGCCTCCTGTCTCCTGAGTTCATGGAGATGTCCTCTTATAATCTCAAATCCATTTGTATATGCGAGCAAAATGGCAAACAAATATCTGCGGTGTCTCTCCAAAGTCTTTTTATCTACTCCCGTCTCCTGGGCCAGCTTAGTGATCGGCAGTTTGCCTGATGTGATCATCTGGTCAAGCACCTCCGGGTTTCGTCTGGCATATGCCAATACATCCATGCACGACATCATCGTCCGTTCCTGCTTTGGGCAACTGTCCGCTACATCTGACAAGGATAATCCATACTTCTCCAACTGCTTAGAAAAATGCAGTATTTCTTCCTTCGCTGCACTTCGGCTTCCATGCGCCTCGATATCGTTATTATCATCTGCCAAAGTGTCGATCATCGACACACTGCTCTCACCCACAGTCTGCTCCTGATCATAGGATATCACCACACTATGCTTCTTCTCGCGCCGATAATGATCGATCAGACGGTTTCTGATCGTCACAGCCGCCAGTTTCAGAAATGAACCACGACTTTTCTTGTACCCTGTCATAGATTCATAAAATGCAAACATTGCGATACTAAGCTCATCGTCCTCTCCCTCTATAGGGCTGCGTTTCAAAAACTTAGCTGTTTCTGATTTTATAAATGGCAAATATTTCTGTATGAAGTTGTCAGCCACCGCAGCATCTGCCTGCGCTGCTTTGATCTGTCGGACAAGATCATGCTCTTCTCTCATAGTGTCACTCCTGCTTATATATAGAATACGAATTCTTTTTTCCAAAAACGGGGTTCAAAATTAGTTTATTATCACAGGAGTGATTTTTATTTTCTACCGCAGTTTGGTAAACACTATGAAAAAATTATGTAAATTCCCACCGGCAAGCTCTCTTCTTTTAAATTATCGTCCCAGACTCCACCCTTCGTCACCATGATAGATCATCTGTTTCGTCATCCCGCCATCAATACATATATTTTCCCCGGTAATAAATCCTGCCTTGTCCGAACAGAGAAACATTACCATATTTGCTATGTCCATAGGATTTCCAACTCGGCCTGCTGGCTGCTGATATGCATCCGGTCCTTCATATTCTGCAAAATCAGTATCAATCCATCCCGGTGAGATAGAATTCACCCTGACACGCCCGGAAAAACTCACTGCCAGTGCATGGGTCAGTGCTGCGATTCCACCTTTTGCCGCCGTATAACTCTCGGTCTGCGCCTGGCTCATCCGATCTCTGGATGAGGAAATATTAATAATAGAGGCTCCTTTGGCGAAATGATCCCTGAATAACTTAGCCAGATAAAATGGTGCACTCACCCCTACTGCCAGTGCATATTGGAATTCCTCGTAGGAGCATTCCTCGATGCCTTTCATCAACGGAGCTGCATTATTGATGAGATAATCTACCCGTCCATATTGTTTGATTACGTCTGCTGAAAATTCTTCTAAAACCTCTTTTTTACTGATATCACCCACAAAATGCCCTCCCGGTTTTGCGTCTATGATGCAGCAATGTGCGCCCTGCGTCTCGAATTCTCTGGCAATACATTTCCCGATACCCTGTGCTCCTCCAGTGATCACAACAACCTTATCCTTAAACATTTTATAGTCCTCCGTCCCGCTTCTTCTATGTTTTTTCATCGATCAGCACTTCCCAAACATTCCTATTTGCAGCTGCCATATTGATTTTTTTCAGATCACACAATATCACACTACATAAACAATTCATTTTTCTTCCGTCCGTCGCACACCTTCTTCATTCCTTTCGAAGCAACAAAACAAAGAAGCTAGTGGATTGTTTTACTTTTGCTCATTATAACAAATAATATAGGAAATTACTTGATTTGATCCAATAAAAAAACCTGCACAAAATTCATGCAAGTCTTTTCCTTTTCCACTGCTCCAGTTATATAATTCAGATTTTTCATGCAGCGAAGCAATTTATTTATCTTCACATATCGGAAGCATCTTGCCGCACTCAAAAGATTCTTTGCATCGATAAGCCGCCTCTGATACCTTCGTCCCGTCATACACCGTCAGGTCTGATGGTTTTGTAGCGGTACGGACATATCCTGTAAACGCTGTCATCTCAGCTACAAATGCTTCATGCCAGCGACTCATAAAGTCTGGATAGTATTCTT
Source organism: Clostridia bacterium (assembly GCA_009929525.1). GTDB lineage: Bacteria > Bacillota > Clostridia > Lachnospirales > Lachnospiraceae > Oliverpabstia. The sequence goes on from SAAH01000052.1 coordinate 19,782, forward strand.
CTCTTGAACCATGCTCATCTACAATATTAAGAAGATTCTTTGCGCCCACATTGGCGATCCTGAGTGTTCCATGTGTACCGATGATCTCCGTCTCCACGTTGGAGCCTGCTGCATGGGTACGATTTGTGAACATGAATCCCATCGCACCATTTTCCATCTGGATCGTAGCTGCCGCATTGTCCGCATCATTTAATTCTTTGTACAGATCGAATTCAAATACACCGCCGATCGCCCATACATTTTTCACATCAGAGCCTGTGAACCAACGGATCAGGTCGATGTCATGGACACACATATCAAGGAACTGCCCGCCGGAATGCGGTGCAAACTTCAGTGTGGACTCTATGGTAGTCCGTGGATCCTGCGTATAGGAACGTACCAAAACCACTTTTCCGATGTCTCCATTTTCAATCTTCTTTTTCGCCTCCGCGTAGGACTTGTCAAAACGACGCATGAATCCCAACTGGAAGATCAGCTCCGGATGGGCTTCCACAACCTTTTCTGCTTCCTTGCACTGGGCAACATCTGTTCCCAGAGGCTTTTCACAAAATACATGCTTGCCGTACTTCATCGCTGTTTCGATCTGCTTAGTATGCATAAAAGACGGTGAAACGATAGCGATCGCATCCAGTTCTGGATTCTGACACATTTTCTCAAAATCACTATAGGTGTAAGTAACTCCCAGCTCCCCCGCAACCTGACTGACTCTCGCCTCATCGATATCACAGATAGCCGCCAGTTCACATCCCGGAACCTGTGTTGCAAGGTTACACGCATGTTCATACCCCAGACGTCCCAAACCAACTGAACCAATTTTTACTGTTTTCATAATATAACTACACTCCTTTTCTCTTGTTGGTGTAATTATATAAAAACGGCCTTATGAAAACTATGTGATTCTTGTTTTTCCAAAACTATTTTCCCCTGAAAATCCAAGGGGTCAAAGGGTGCTAATCCTTCTAACTATCATTATCTTGCGATTTGCCCCCTGCGTTCTTCAGTGCCTTCCCTGTTTCTCTCTCTGTTTTTCCTTCCGAGACGATATAGTTTCTCCGATATTCCCTCGGAGACATTCCTACATTTTTTGTAAATAACTGATTAAAATGACTGGGGTTATCATACCCAACCCTTATTCCAATATCCGTAACTGACAGATGGGTAGAGATCAGCAACGTCTGTGCCTCCCCGATCCTGCGACGGACGATATACTGCATGGGGGAATATCCTGTCATATCTTTAAACACATGGGCAAGATAATACTGGCTGATATTCAGCTTTTGCGCTATAGAACCGAGACTGATATCTTCCATATAAGAACTATCAATATATTCTTTGATACGCCTGCCCAGTATGTTCGGTTCAAGCTCTGCCTCATTGCTGTTAGCCCGGTGAAGAGCCGACCAGCACAACTCGAGGAGTGCCATCATCAGGTAATGACATGCACTTTCTTCTCCAGCGACCAGAGAGGAAAACAACGTCTCCATCAGCTGTTCCATCCTTGGCCATACCTTATCTGGCAAATGAAATACCGGACTTTCCTCATCCTTTGTCAGCGCATTTTCCCGCAGCCCAGCCAGTTTGATCCCACTGATCGCACAGCAATAACGCCTCGTCCGATCTTCCGGGCCAGACGGCTCATCATGGACAACTCCGCTGTTATAGATCATCAGATCACCTTTTTGGATCGGATATAAGGTACCTCCGATCGAGTATCGTCCATGGCCACTGGTGACCAGGACGATTTCCACCAAATCTTTATGGGCATGCATTACGCGGGGATGAACACTATTTTCTTCATCTGTCCGGCTCACATAGGCCACTTGTGGCGTCCCCTCCATCAAAAGCATGCTGGGCTTATCCAGCTTTGCAAAACATTGTATCATGATAATCTTCTCCCACGATCGGCACCGCCCTGACAACAGATCCCTTACTGCATAGCTGCCGGCTTCGGACGTTTCTTCGCCGTAAATTCCGTAATATCGATTCTTACTACATTAACTATAGAAACTAATTTCTCCGTAAATTCAAAATCTTTTCCTGTCTGGGTTTTCATCAAAATAGAAAGCCCTGCCATCTTTTCTTCTGCCTCTTCACACATTACCGCATTTCCTTTTCCCATGACTGAAGCATAGATCATGCCATACTGACACGCTACATTTCCTTCAAAAAGCTCTGTATCACATTCTATAGAAAAGGCAATCTTAGGATTCTTTTTCATGATTTCATATTTGTATCCTTTAGAAGCGCCATGGATATAAAAAGTTAATTTTCCCTCTTCATATGTATATCCATAATTCATCGGCAGCACATAAGGCTGATCTCCATCACACAATGCCAGATGGATGACCTTTCCCTCATCTAATATTCTCAGTATCTCCTGGATATCGGTTATTTCTCTTTCTCTTTTTGTCATTTGGATGTCTCCTTGCTTTGTGCAATTTTTTTTCATCTTAACACTCTCTTTATCATAAAACAACTGTATTATCTCGCTCGTTCTTATCTTCTCAGATATTTCACGATCGTCTCATACATTTTGGCCGGCTGTATCGGTTTTGACAAATGGGCGTTCATTCCCACCAATTCACTTTTTCTCACATCTTCCTCGAAAGCATTGGCTGTCATTGCAATGATCGGTATCGTACCTGCATCTGGCCTATCCAGTGATCGGATAGCCTGTGCGGCTCCAAGACCATCCAGTTTGGGCATCCGGATATCCATCAATATGATATCGTATTCATTTGGCTTGGACTCACTGAACATTTCCACGCCTATTTTTCCATTATTTGCCCAGGAAACCACAGCTCCCTGCCGTTCCAGCAGACCACGGGCAATCTTCGCATTCAGCGGATGATCTTCACACAGTAAAACACGAACACCTTTTGGAAGTACCGGCTTAACAGACAATGTCTTCGGTGCTTCTTCCTCTTCCTGCTCTTCTGCCATCTTAAAGTCCAGATACACTGTGAATTCAGTTCCTTTATCCAATTCACTGCGCACACTGATCGTACCATTCATCAGTTCCACCAGTTTTTGTACGATGGCCATCCCAAGCCCCGTCCCCTGTGTATTACTCGTTATAAATCGATTTTCCTGAGTAAAGGGTTCAAATATCTTCGGCATAAATTCTTTGCTGATCCCGATGCCAGTATCCCTAATGACAAATTTATCTGTAAGAACATCTCCTTTTTGCGCGACACATTCCATAGAAAAATCTATCCGCCCGCCATTCGGTGTGAATTTTATCGCATTACTCAACAGATTGATAAATATCTGCCTGACCCGCTGTTCATCCATAAAAAGATATTTCCATGTAATATTTGTCTTATCAAAATGAAAATCTATAGACTTATGCTCTAACTGCGGTGTGATCATCGTGATGATCGAAGGAAATACCTTTTCCTCGTTGCATACTCGCGGGAAAAGAGTGATTTCCCCACTCTCTATCTTATTTACATCCAGGACATCATTGATCAGCTGCATCAGATATTCTCCTGCTTCCCGTACTCTCGGGATGCTGTCTTTGATTTCCTTAATATCCGTTTGTTCTTCCATAAGATATGTCAAGCCCAGGATTCCATTCATCGGAGTCCGAAGATCGTGGCTCATGCGGGAAAGGAAATCACTTTTTGCACGTGCCGCCTGCTCTGCAAGTTCCAGCGCCACTGCCAGATTTTTCCGCTTCTCTTCCTCCTCTGTAATGATATCTGTTATGTCAGTCCTGCTGAACACAACAAATTCTTCTGAATCTTCATACTCTGTAAATCTTGCCCGCTTCACACGTATCTCTCCGTCTGGACGTACTATATGGTAAACAAATTCAAAAATGTCTTTTTCTTCCAGTTTCTTTTTTATGTACTCCGCTGACATCTGCTTTCGATAAGATTCCTGATCGGATTCCACAACAAATCCATGGATTGCCCTCTCAACGCCTTCACTGTAAGAATATGCAATGCCTGCTTTACACCAGTCAAATTCCATTTCGCTGCTCTGCGTACGGTATATGACAAGCTGATCCATTATCAGATTAACATTTGCCACAAAATCATAATCCCAGTGAATAACTGTCTCCAGTATATATTCCTGACGTTTTGATTCTGTAATGTCTGCAACACTCATAAAACCTTCCAGTTCATTTGTTTCTGGTACTTTTACAACGGTCATCTGGATCTGGACCCATAAGACATTTTTATGGTCTTTTTCAAAAGAAATCCCGCATTCAAACGTAGACTGCGTATGTCCCAGTTCAAACTTCTGCTTTGCCGGTTCTGAAAGGAAGGTATCATAGAATTCCTTTTGTTTCTTTGTATCTATGATCATCTCACCCATTTTGCCAAAAAATGTATCGCGCACATCTCCAAATCGCTCCAGCAAATGAACTCCCGTTTGATCCTCCAGCTCCATGATCCTGTTCTCGCTTATATTGCAGTGGCAGGACAATAATATATTATCTGCTTTTGTATGCTCACGCAATTCCACTGCTTTTCGATAACGTTCTTTTGTTTCCACCTGTTCTGTCACATCTGAGGAACTTCCCACTGCATAGACTGGCTTCCCGTCCCGATCTGATATCACTGTGTAAGAACATCTCTGCCACCGGTATCTGTTCTCCAATGCATTCCAAAATCGTACCGTGGCAGTAGCCTGTTTGCTTCCATTTTCAATGTCATGATACAATTTTCTCAATCTATCCATATCTTCCGGATGGCAAAATCCATCTATACTATGTGCCTCCGGGACATTGGCAACCTCATATTGATCCTTATACAGCGGGAAGTTTCTACTGTCATTATTCAACAAGATCGTGTGTCTTGGAATATCATAAAGCCATGTACTGATACTATTCTGCTTCATAATCGCCTGGAACCGCTGCTCCAGTTCCTTATATTCCGTGATGACCTCTGCTGTACATATGGCACGCACTGGATTCCCTTCTCCGTCCTTCACTCCGGTCAGACGAAGTTTCATCCAAACCTGATCCTGCTGCAAAGTCTTAACCTTCACTGTAAACTCAATGTATTCTTCACCAGATTTCATCCGATAGACATTTTCCCTATAAGTCTGCCTATACTCATCAGATATAAAATTCATCTTCAAAAAGCATTCCGGATAATCTTCCATCACTGCCGGTATGCCAAATGATCTTTGTGTTATCTCGTTCACATAAGCTCTTGACGTTTCAAATTCATATTCCCAGTACAACATCTTCGCATGTTCCATAGCGATAGACAGATTTTTCTTTGCTTCCAATGTCCTCTGTTCTTCTCTTCTTTGATCGGTAATATCATTTAGATAGACGATTGTAGATTTGTTGTCGTCCCATATCATCTCGTGAGGTGTAACAATATAAGTCTGTTTGGAACGATCTCCCAACATCTCAGAAGGTTTTTTCAATCTGATCGCACAGTTCTCGCAGGGATACTCTCTGTTTTGTATCACGCTATAACATTTTTTCCCAATAATTCCTTCCACACCTTTTTTATGCAAAAAATGTTCTAATCGTTGATTTACATATAGAATACTGTAATCCTTATCCGACACAACATAACATCCATTTGTCGCAAGATTCGCAACATCATGATGCATGCAGAATTCATTGGATATTTTCATAAAAAATGCTTTTACATAAAATATTCCTCCGTCTGTTTCCTCTACTCTCGCTGTTGCATTCAGCCAGATCAAAGAGCCATTTTTATGTAAGGCACGAAACGAACAAACAATTTCCTTTTTTCGTTCTACGGAATCTAATAATATATCCTGGATTCGTTTCCTGTCTGCTTCATATATGATAGCTAATGCATTTTCTTTTACTAAAAGTCCATACTCCTCTTCGCTGTGTCCCGACAATAAAGGGATTCCCTTACTGTAAGACAGAGTCTGCATTTTCTCACCATTCCATCTGTAATATGCAGCTCCGCCAGATAGGGTCTCCATTACATCTTCTATCTTTTCTTGATCTTGCATTATATCACCACTGCTCTCATTCATCCCTGTTCTGCCCTCATAATATTCTCATCTGCAGATCGTATTGCTCTGAAGTATCCTCATAGTGCTGCCTGACCTGCCCACATTCACCATATCTGCTATTTGATAAAGAAAGAGATCAACTGTTTTATGATTCTCCATACACTTTCCTGCATATTTATCTGTCTTCTGAAAAGCTCTGTTTTTTGTGTTATGTCAACTCATATACTCTTGCCTCATATGGCTTTAATTCAATCTCTTTTCCTTTACTTTCACTGTAATTGCACAAAACCATCTTTTTTCTGGTATCCCTGTACTTTTTTGGCCATCGAAATGTAATAGTATGTTTTGAAAATGAACAGATGACCATCAGGCGATTCCCTTTCCATTCCCTCTCATACATATAGATTTTGTTGCTGTATTTAAAATATTCTCTATAACTCCCCCATAAAACCGTATCGCTGTTTTTCCGGTAAGCTATACATTTCCTATAAAAGTTCAGAACACTCTCCGGATTCTTTTCTTCATCGCTTACATTTATTTTTTTATAATTCGGGTTTACATAAAACCAGGGCGTGCCTGTGGTAAATCCCGCATTCCTGGTAGATTCCCACTGCATGGGAGTCCTGGAGGAATCACGGCTGGATGCATGGATTCTGGCCATTCTTTTTTCTATGCTGTCCTTTACGTGAAAAGTATGGAAATTGGTTTTTGAAGAGACATCGATATATTGATCAATAGATTTAAGGCGGATATTGGTCATACCGATTTCCTGTCCCTGATAGATAAACGGCGTTCCCTGCTGAAAGAGGTAACATACCGCCAGCATCGTCCCGCTCTCACGGTTATATTTTTCATTTCCGTATCTGCTGATGATACGAGGGTGGTCATGATTCTCAAGATATAAGGTATTCCATGCTTTTCCTGCCAACGCATACTGCCACTTACCAAAAGCCCGTTTCAGTTTTGTTAATCGAAATGGTCTCTGGATATACTCATTCATAAAACAGTCAGCCATCATATGGTCAAAATGAAACATAAGATCCAAAGACTTCTTTTTTCCGGTCATATAGGATAATGCTGACTTGGGTGTAGTCATAGGACCTTCTCCAAGCTGGAAGCAGTCATATTCCTCACATACCTTCCGAAATTCCTCCAGATATTCATGAATATGCGGCCCATCCTTATAGTAGGGAAGGCCATTTGCTATTGGTATAAAGGGAAGTCCATTTGGAAGTCCATCCCGCTTTGAGATAAACGTGATAACATCTTCCCTGAAGCCATCCACCCCCATATCCAGCCAGAATCTCATGATTCCCTTCACTTCTTCTCGCACCTTGGGGTTGTCCATATTCAGATCCGGCTGTTTTTTTGCAAATAGATGGAGATAATATTGATCTCGCTCTTTTACATATTCCCATGCCTTTCCCTCAAAGAGACTATCCCAGTTATTTGGCAGCTTTCCTTTTTTGGCATCACGCCAGATATAGTAATCACTGTATTTGTTATCCCTGCTCTTTTTGCTTTCCAAAAACCAGGGATGTTCATCTGAAGTATGGTTCACTACCAGATCCATGATCACTTTCAGCCCCATCTCGTGAGCACGTGACAGTACCTTTTTAAAGATATCAAGATCTCCATAATCCGGGTGAATGTTCCGATAATCTGAGATATCATATCCATAATCCGCATTTGGCGACGGATACAGCGGCGAGAACCAGATACCATCCACTCCAAGAGATTTGATATAGGACAGCTTCTCATATACTCCATATAAGTCACCGACCCCATCTCCATTCCCATCATAGAAACTTCTTATCCAAATCTGATAAAAACACATTCGTTTATACCAGTCTTTCTCCATAACGTATTCACCTCATCTTATGATCAGAGTATCTTAATCTCTGAACAGATCAAATAATTCCTCTGCATCTTCCCGTACTTCCTCCATCAGTTTTTTCGGAAGCTGAAATACATGCTTTGTCTCGTCAACCAGATCCTGCGAGAACTCCAGAAACTTATCCATGAGCATTGGTTTTTTACCAGTCAAGCGTCCTCTTCTCTTCAACTCGATGATTTCCTCGTACCGCTTGTGGGCACTGTACACACTGTCTTTCCATGAGATATAGATTTCATCCATGGCACATTGTCCAACCTGATGTACTTTGCCAAGGTCTTTGCACACTTCTTCCAGTAATGAAGAAAATGATCCTGCATTTTCTTCGATCATATATCCATTTCTTCCATGGGTAATGCCCTCTGCCGCACAGCTTCCCTCGATCAGTACACTGGCCAGGCCACAGGCTGCGGCCTCCCGGACTACGATCCCATTCGTATCGTAAGTCGATGGGAATAAAAAGAGGTCCGCTCTTGTATTCCATGCCCGAAGCTTATTTCTGTCATATACCGGTCCAACAAAGATGCATTTGCCAGGCTTGTTTTGATCTGGATCCAGGAATCCATACTGTCTGGCCATTTCTTTTAGTTCTTCCTCATCTGGTCCGCTTCCCACCAGGACCATCCGAAAGTCCTGCCCTTTTGCCGCCAGTTTTGCCAGTGCTTCTAATATGAGCGGAATCCCTTTATATTTCATGATCCTTCCCACAAATAAAAATACCGGCACACCTTCTGGAAGATCATAATCTTTCACCACTTCGGCAACTTCTTTCTCGTCCACCCTGCCCTTGGCAAAGTCAACACCATTGCTTACCACTCGATAATCGCCCTCGAATCCCAGAGAACGAAGGTTTTCCCCCGCTCCCTGACTGACAACCCACACTTCATCGCAGGCTTCGATATTGCTCACCAGTGCCTTGATCGTTCCCTGCTGGATAAACTTCGCCTTGACCGCCTTGGCAATATCGATATCAAACTTCGTATGATAGGTAAATACCAGCGGTGCATCTGTCTTTGCCCGCAATATCCTTCCCAGAACAGTGGATGCCACCGGACAATGCGTGTGGATGATATCCGGCTTAAAGTCCGCCATATCATCGATTTCTCCAATATCCAACGGATTGCCCGCGCGATATCCCTTTACGATCTTCGTTGTATCAAAACTCTGGTATGGGATGACCCGATAAGGATAAATGGAATAATCCGTACCTGGATATTCCGGGGTTCCTACCAGGACATCTGCCAGATGATCCTCCTGCATGATCTTCGCATAATTCATGACAACATTTGCCACACCATCTATTACCGGGGGAAATGAATCGTTTAACAGACATACATTCATAATTTTATTTCCTTTCCTGAGTCGTGATAATCCTAGTATATCATTACTTTCCGTGATTGTTTAGCTATATCTTTCTTGAGTTTCCGCAGTTTTATCCACATAGACCTGAATTAAACCATGTCTTTATAAACAACTTTCAAAAAATGCCCCAAATATAAGGAATCTGAT
>SAAH01000328.1 GCA_009929525.1 Clostridia bacterium
CCGTGAGAGCCTGTCGGAAAATTCCTTTTCCAGATCATCCGAGAGAAGAAGCTGAAGACTGGTCTTGATCCCGGCCAGCGGATTCTTCATTTCATGGGCCAGGCCGGCTGCCAGCTCGCCGACGCTGGCCAGCTTCTCCATTTCCTTGACCTGCCGTTCGAGCCTTTGCACTTCGGTGATGTCGGAAAAAAGAATCATCCAGCCCTGATTTTCGGGCAATTCGGTGATCTTGAACCCGAAAACCAGTCCACGTTCATTGCTTATGACCATGTTCCGACGCAGACAGGCAAGTTCGCGATCATTCCAGAAGGGAAGAAACTCCGGGAAATAGACATCGAATCTGGTGCCGATCATCTCATTGCGATCGTGTCCGGGAAGCCAGTTCAGGGTGCGTTGGTTCACGGTCGTGATCCTGCCGTCATTGTTCACGACCAGAAGTCCGGCATCAATCCAGTCAAAAACGCGGTATTTAATCTCCTCGGCTTTGCGCAGGGCTTCTTCCTGCTCGATGATCCTGTATAAAAGACGATTCTCCGCCGTGCGGCTCAATTTGACCAGAGAACTGACCAGAATGAGCGCCAGTGTCAGCAAGCTGTAGTTATAGGCAAGGTCGGAACCACGAATGTGAGCCTGAGCCCAATAGTGTGGAAAGTAGAATTGAAAACAGGAGATGATGAAAAGAAGAATCCAGACAAGAAAAGAGGATATTATTATGGTTTTAAAACCGATTATCCGTCCATAGAAAAAAAGACATAATATATAAAGAAAAACAAATGCGCTAAATGATCCGCCAGTTAATACAACCCACCAAGTTGTTAGAAAAATATCTGCGAAAAGTTGAAGCCTGAATAACAGAAAAGAACCGATGAATCTCTTTGTTGCCAGAAGATATATGATACTTAATGAAAAACCGCTGATAAAAAAGAGAATATACTGAAAATCTCGGTTTACTTCCAGTCTCATGCCTCTATCCGAGATATTGACGATCTCGGCCAAGGCCAAAAGCAAAAGAAAGACCATGATCCCAAGACGGATCACGGAGAATTTGATGTAGAAATTTTTGAATTCGTCAGAAGGTTTCAGTTCAGGGTTATTGTCCACAATCCCTAGGATCTCCCTGTAGTTTTTCCACCGCATGCTTGAGCGC
>SAAH01000168.1 GCA_009929525.1 Clostridia bacterium
TGTTCAGAAACAGTATACACCTAAAAAGGCGTGATGTCTTTATTTTTAGGCAATTTAAAGTAACTTTGGTAAAATTTCAGATTTGCTCATTTATAGTAAGATATAAAACCCCAGCGGCGATCCTGCTCATCTACAAATACTTTACTGTATTCCGGTGTATAATCATTTCCGATTTCCATTGGAAAAGCTTCTTCACTTCCCGGGTATCTCCAAAAATTCACAGTTTTCCCCATGTTTGAGGAATCTAAAGCCCCGCTCTCTTCTGTAATACTCTCACCATACTCTTCTTCAAAAGAAATCTCATCATACACTACGCTCAGGTATTCCATTGGTACCCATCCGCTGCTTCCGGTCTCATTATTCTCGCAGATCGCCCATTCTATACTCTCTCCATCTGTATAGGAAAATGAAACATAAAATGTACTGCCATTTTCTGCTGTCTCTATTACTTTTGAAGATTCCGGACTTTCATAAAGTTCCACTATTCCTTCCGGCCCATCTGCCGTATAGGACCGATCCACATATTCGCAATCCTGTCTGTGATTTTCATAAAATGAATTCTCCGGTTCAAAGATCGCATCCGCATGAACAACGTCTCCATTCAGCCCGATTCCTGTTAAAAACAAAGCTATAAATATAGCCCTCATCATATTTCTGATCTTCACCCTTATCCTCATACCTGGTTTTTTATCCATCCTTACCCTTCCCTTCTTTTGCATTTGATCACCTTGTCAACTGTATCAAAACACCTGTGCCCCATGAACATAGATTAGCTGTAACAGACAAAAAAATTGGATGTTTAGCCATCACCTCTTCCGCCTTTGCATACGAACGATAGACCGCTGCCTCTATGAAAATGACCACCAGCTCAATAGGAATCTGAACAAATGTATCCCCATATTTCTGAATATGCTGACTACCCAGCCATGCCAGCAGTACTGCCGCCGGGTTCGTCAATATATTGACCAGAATCACCACCACGATACCTTTTCTTTTCCTGACTCCCATCAGATACGCAGCAATAATCTCTATGATGAGGGTAACAGCCAGCGATACACCAAACATCTGAATAAAATAATCCATCAGTCTTCCTCCCAGCCAACTGCAGACACATGATCCTCACCTGTCCAAACGGCCAGAAGAAGAAATCCCATAGACACCCCGCTGAATAATACTCCTGTCACCCTTCCAGACACCAGTGCCGGAACTCCCATATAGGTAAAGAGAAATCCTAAAAACAATCCAAATGTCAGTACTCCGAAAAAGAAACCGGGCATATCACGAAAACGTTTTACCAAAAGATACAAGGTGATCGGCATCGTCATATTAAAGCAAAATAAAGCCAGGATCCCCATCAATGGATGACCATAGAATAGGAAACATACTGCCGAAACTGCCAGTGACAAGATCACAACCCTCTTGTTTCCAAACCGGGCTGCCAGGATTCCCCCTGCCATTTTACCGAACACAACCGCCAGCACACTTATGAGACCAAGTATCATTGTTTTCTTCCATGGAAAAGTCACCGCCATTCCCACATAAGAGCGTATGATGACTACGATCAGACAGCATAAGACAAAAAGAATTTCTCTCCTTCCATATCCTATTCCTGCCTCCGTCACTTCCCGATCATGGAGCGGCTGCTTCTTTATTCTATTTTCTATCTTAAGATATTTCTTAAAATAAACGATATATAATAATATTCCTGTCAAAAGAACCGCTGCCACACCACTCATCCTATAGGCTGCACCAATGACACGGTCTGCACTTTGCTTTGCAATCTGTGTCCCAACATATAAGCCAAAAGCCCCCGGTGCAACAAATATCCCCAGAGCTTTTCCTTTCCAATGATTCTGAAAATCTTCCCGGATAGTCCCGACACCGCCGCCCACATGGAAAAACGCATTTCCAAGTCCCAGCACAACCGGATGGAATAATGCTCCCACAAAGGTACAGATGAGACCTGTCACCGCAAATAGGACAGGAGCATCAAAATGCTTATTGTACCTCATATCATTCTGCCGCTTTGACAACATATCCATCAAAACGCCAAGTGGCATCTGGAGAGCAAATGCACAGAAATTATAGATGAGAATGTTGTAATATCCATTTTCTCCACCGATAAACCTGCCAAACATTGCCAGTGCACAGATTCCATCCACCAGCATATGCAGCACTGAATATGTCGCTGTCAGCATCTTTTGCCCCCAATCTTTTTCTGCTGCTTTATTAATCTGTTATATATTGCATTGTACCATTATCCCAAGTACACAAAAAACAGCTTCTGTATTATTAACAGTGCTGTCTTTTGCTATATCTCTTATTATACTTTATTTTATTGAAAGAAACAACTCAAGGAATCAGACATTTTGCCGTTTGATCACTAATTCACCAAACAATACGCACACCAGCGTAACGATACCACCTAATGCTACTATCAGCCACTGGGACCGCATTGCTACCGCCGGCAGCATCGCTGCAAAAACCGATGTAAATGGTGTAACGATACCCATGGCCACTCCAAAAGCTTCCCAGTTTCCAGATCTTGAATCCGGATCCACACATCTTGCCAGAGCCAAACCACTTGGTGTTGATCCATGCCCCTGTCCAAATGCCATAAGCGCCAGCTCGAACCAGTCTTTTTTCATCCAACGGCGAAGAAGGACCATTGTGATAAATGACATCAATGCTATGATGCATACCATATGAATAAGGATCGGTGCCAGATAGGAATCAAACAGTTCCAGATCCAAGGTTGCTGTTGCTGCACAGACACAGATTTCCAGGGCAACACCACCGATATTTTTTACTGTTTTTACATCTGCATATTCATCCGTATGAGTTTTTCTCATAACAAACCATACGATGATCGCACCCACGATACCATATAATAATGCCGGTATCTTAGCCATGATATTTGCAAATGGTTCAAACGGTACCTTTGCAAGCAATGTAAATAACGTCTTTCCCGCAAAGATACACAAAAGTACTATAGCAAGCTGAAAAGCCAAGCCATTTACTACATCAGACGAAATCGTTGCAACTCCGAGAGATCTTCTCTCTTCTTTTGGCAGAAGAATATTGCTTCCTTCTTTTGTGCCTTCACTTTTCTTAACAAACTCTGACCAGCCCTTTCTCACACCGATATTAACCCATACCATACCAGCCAGCATAGCTACCACAAGTCCAAGTGTTGCCATGATGATACCAAGGCTCAACATACCGGAATTGCCCATTTCCTCAAACAAAGTTCCTGCTGTGGTTGCCGCACCATGTCCGCCCCAGTAGGTGAAGATACTCATCATTCCCCATGCATAAGGCATATCCTTCCAGAAAACAGCCAATACTACACCAACCAGCGTTCCTACCAGCATCTGCGCAAAATATGTAAGAAATATCACGTCCACCGCACCTGCATATTTTTTCAACTTACTTTTATTAATGATCGTTCCAAAAATTGTAGTTGTTAAGACCACATTGATCATCGGTGTTGCCATCCCGCTCCATAGGATCTCTGTCTGGATTTTTCTGATTTATTTTTGAAACTTCCAAGATCAATTTGTACAAATTCACGTTCTTTTCCTCTGCCACCTCTTCAAATAGCTTGGTAAAGCTTGAATGTGCTCCCCCCAGTCCCAAAATCAGATCAAATGGTTTTACTGCAACATGATAATTATATTTTTCCATCGCCGGTATCAGTTCTTTATCTTCAAATTCAAGCAGTTTCAAAAGATCCACATCCTGCAGCATACCTCTTCTCTGAAATGCTGCTGCAGCAAGCTCTGTTGCACAGTTTCCCGCACTTCTTGCCATACCAAGAAGACCACAATCAAATACTGTCGCTCCCGCTTCCTCTGCGGCAAGTGCATTGGCAACTGAAAGTCCCAGGTTATTATGTCCATGAAAAGCAACCGGAATCTTAACTTTTCCAACCATGGCTTTTACATACTCACTCACCTGGTCTGGTGTCATAGTTCCTGCTGAATCCATGATCGTAATCTCATCAAGACCGCACGCCTCCAGCATCACTGCTTCATCTGCCAGTTCTTCTGCTGAGAGAACGTACGCTTTCATAAGGGAATATCGACAGACCATTCCTGCTTCCTTTACTTTTTTTACTGCATCGCACGCCATCTTTCCATCTCCGGCATTTGCTCCTACACGAAGGAAGTTCAAACCATATTCCTTTGCAAGATTTACATTCTTATCTGTAGCATTTTTCCAGCCTACGAACATCCCGATCTCTGCTTTATCAAGATACGGTTTTACAACTTCAAGATATTCCACATCTGTACAAGGTGCAATAGACCCTGAAGCTTCATAAGATCCGATACCTGTACAGTTTCCCATCTCTATCACAGTGATATTGCTGGCGATAAGCCCCTCTATCATCATCTTTGTAAGTTCTGCGTCAAATCCTCTTCCAACTACATTTCCTCCATCGCGGAGTGTACAATCCATTAATTTCATATTATGCTCCTATTCTACGCTACTTTGCGTCACTTTTTCAACTTTTCTCAGACAACTCGATGTATCGGATCTTTTCCATCCAGAACATCCAGAACTTCCTTTACAACTTCCATACCCATTCTTACCAGGGCTTCTTCTGTATTGGCTCCGATGTGTGGAGTTGCACAGAAATTATCCAAAGACATCAACTTATTTTCTCCTGTAGGAGGCTCCTGAACAAATGCATCACATGCAGCAGCACGAAGTTTTTTTTCTTTCAATGCGGTATATAACGCATCTTCATTCACGATCCCACCTCTGGCCGCGTTGATCAATATGGCATTTTTCCTGAAATGTTCAAACTCCTCTGTTGAAATCATATTTTCCGTTGATTTTGTAAGCGGAACACTGACGTTTACGATGTCAGAGGCTTCCAGCATATCTTTTAAATCATCATATTTTTTGATTCCCCATTTTGCTGCCTGCTCTTCGCTGCAGTATGGATCATAACCTATCAGTGTAACCTGAAAACCATTTCTTAAAATCTCTCCTGCACGTCTCGCAATATTACCGGTTCCAACAAGACCTACCGTTTTTCCTGTAAGCTCGATTCCTGTCATCTCTGGCGGTGCGATCCTTGAAAATCCTTCTTTTCTGTCTTTTGCATCGCAGTATGAAATGTTCCTGCTGATATTCAGCATCAATCCTACGATCAACTCTGCAACTGAATTCGTATTGGCAAGGGGTGTGTTGACAACAGGGATGTTATATTCCTTGGCTGCCTCCAAATCGATCGTGTTACATCCCACACCATGTTTTCCGATCACTTTCAGATTTTTTGCTTTAGATATGATATCTCTTGATACCTCGGCTGCTCGCAGTATAATAGCATCGATATGCTCAACATCATCAAAATCCTCTACCACTTCCACATGTTCCCGAAGCAATGCTTCCGCTTCAGGATAAATGTATTCGCTCAAATATACTTTCATCGCGTCTCCTATTCTTGAATGATTTTTCATTTATGATATGCAGCTATGGCTGTGCCACATGGCTGTCTTTATGTCTCCTCGGTAATGGCCATTACTTCGATTCGTTTTGTGTATAATCGCATTATATTTGCGACATCCACTACATTCAATTGATGTGAATGGAAAATCCTCGCCTGTACTTTTTGGTTATATTGCACAAAAAATCGCTTTCATTCTGCTTGTTTGACAAAAAAATAACCATTTCGCTACAATTATGTAGTAGGAAATGGTTATTTGTACTTCATTTAATACATTTTATTTTTCTATCAGATAATCATTCAATACAGAATCTCTGTCCATCAGCTTTTGCCTAAAGGTTTCTGGATCTTTCCAGCACATCAGGATCAGCAGATACTCCAATACTCCCATGACTCCTATCATGGAATGAAAGAAACCGCAATGTTCTGTTTCCACCAACAATACTTCTTTTGCGTATTTCACAATGGGTGACGACATACTGTCTGTGATCAGATAGCATTCAATCTGATTTTGTAACTGTTCAGTACCCTAATATCTAACAAGTACTATATTTGTGCAAAACAGAGAAAATAATTTTTCTGTTTTAGCACCAGTTTTAGGTTTTTAG
>SAAH01000169.1 GCA_009929525.1 Clostridia bacterium
AATCAGATTCCTTATATTTGGGGCATTTTTTGAAAGTTGTTTATAAAGACATGGTTTAATTCAGGTCTATGTGGATAAAACTGCGGAAACTCAAGAATACTTCTTGTTGTCCAAAATATAATGATTGTGTTATACTATGGTGTGCCAGTTACGAAGTTCACCTGTTGGCTGTAATATTTGCCTGCAGGATAAGAGACAAGAAAGGATGGACTTGATTTGAAACTTAGATTTGAAGTTAAGATGACCAGACAGTTTATGTTTGATTTTTTATTACAGCATACCTATCGGACGCTGCGGGGAAAGCTCAGTCTTTTGGTAGGGCTTGCAACGATTCCGCTGTGTGTTCTGACCTGGGGAAAAGTTGGCAGGATGTTCAGTGTGTGCTATATATTTTTTGCGGTGTTTTTTCTGATCTGCATGCCTATGAGCCTGTGGTTTAAAGCACAGAAAAATATCGCTTCAGCACCGGTTTATCGTTCACCATTTACTTATAAGATAGATAAGAGCGGGATCACCACGATCCAGAATGCCCAGACATCCCATGCCGGATGGAAACAGGTGGAAAAAGTGATAGAAAGTAATCTGTGTCTCTACGTATATATAAGCAGTGTCAATGCCTACGTGTGGCCAAAGGCAGCAATCGGCAAAGACTACTCCAAGCTTGTAGAGATGCTTATGGAAAATGTAAATAATAGCAAATTAAAGATCCGCCTTCCAAAATAAAGGGGCGAAAGAGGATATAAGACTATGAAGATAGAAACCAACAGCGCAGAGGAGACATTTTCCCTTGGAAAAAAGCTGGGGGAAAATGCAAAGCCAGGGCAGATTTATACACTGGTAGGTGATCTGGGTGTGGGAAAAACAGTATTTACCCAGGGACTTGCCAGCGGACTTGGGATCACAGAAGCTATCAGCAGCCCGACATTCACCATCATTCAGGAATATGAGGAAGGCCGCCTTCCATTTTATCATTTTGATGTTTATCGTATCGGTGATATCGAGGAGATGGAAGAAATCGGATACGATGATTATTTCTTTGGAAATGGTGTCTGCATGATCGAATGGGCGAACCTGATCGAAGAACTTCTTCCAGATGATGTGATACAGGTGGAGATAGAGAAAAATCTGGAAAAGGGATTTGATTACCGCCAGATCACCATAACCGGGATAGACGAATAGAAGGGATTGATAAGAGATGAAGATATTAGCACTGGATAGTTCAGGACTTGTGGCGTCAGTTGCCGTTACACAGGATGATAATCTATTGGCAGAGTATACTGTGAATTATAAGAAAACACATTCACAGACCCTGCTTCCCATGCTGGATGAGATCTGTCGTATGGTAGAACTGGATCTTGAGACGATAGATGCCATTGCAGTAGCAGCAGGACCGGGATCCTTTACCGGCCTCAGGATCGGATCTGCGACAGCAAAAGGACTCGGCCTGGCACTGAAGAAACCATTGATCGGTGTGCCTACGGTAGCAGCACTTGCGTATAATCTGTATGATACCCAAGGCGTGATCTGTCCGATCATGGACGCAAGAAGAAATCAGGTATATACAGGGATATTTGAATTCGATGAGCATCGTATGAGTACGATAAAACCTCAATCTGCCATGGGAATCGAAGAATTGATCGAAGAACTGAATGCAGACGGACGTGACGTGATATTTTTAGGAGATGGAGTAGCGGTCTATAAAGAGATTATCATGGAAAAAATCAAGGTACCATATTCCTTTGCACCAGTCCATCTGAACAAGCAAAGAGCCGGCGCGGTGGCTGCTTTGGGAGCACGATACTACGAAGAAGGAAGAATAGAGACAGCAATGGAGCATGAGCCAGATTATCTGCGGGTATCCCAGGCAGAGAGAGAACGGGCAGAAAGAGAAGCACATAAAAAATGATACAGATAAGAGAAATGGAATTCGATGACCTTTCAGCGGTCATGGAGATAGAAAACGAAAACTTTTCCAAACCATGGACAGAAAATGGTTTTTTTACTTTTTTGATCAGAGATGATACTTTATTTTTGGTGGCATGCGAAGATGATCAGATACTTGGCTACTGCGGTGTGGTCATGGTCATGGATGAAGGGGATATCACCAATGTGGCAGTATCCAAAAACCGCCAGAATCAGGGGATAGGAAAGCTTTTAGTGGAAGAGATGATAAAGAGGACACAGACAGCAGGTGTTTCGAAATTATATCTGGAAGTAAGGCAGAGTAATCTGCGTGCGATCCATGTGTATGAGAAGCTGGGATTTGTCCAGAATGGACTTCGAAAGAACTATTATGAAGCTCCAACGGAAGACGGGATCTTGATGGTCCACGCATAGATATGGGTGTGACTTCCAAAAGTGCATGCAGTTCCCAGTAGGAATAGGCAGGCGTATTTGGTATCATAAGGTTGCAGGCGTTAAGCCTTTTGCTGAACCTTAAGGAGGATATCAATGAGAAAATACGAAAATGATAAATTGATCAAAATAATCTGTAACAAATGCGGACGCAAGATGTCTGTGGATATGGACATCGTAAAAGAAGGGGTTTGTACCGTGGAGAAAGACTGGGGATACTTTTCCGGAAAAGACGGAGAACATCATCAGTTTGATCTATGCGAGGAATGTTATGATGCGTGGATAAAAAGCTTTGTCATTCCAGCAGAGATCCGGGAGAACACAGAACTTATCTGATCCGTCGGCAGAGAATCACGAAAAAGAGTTAACAGAAGGATAGAGGGATAATAATGTTAGATGTTTGTCTGTTGGGAACAGGAGGAATGATGCCGTTGCCGCATCGTTTTCTCACTTCTTTGATGACCAGATATAATGGGAGTAACTTAATGATCGACTGCGGGGAAGGCACGCAGGTAGCTGTAAAGTCCAAGGGCTGGAACTTTAAACCGATCGATGTGATCTGTTTTACGCATTACCACGCAGATCATATCAGCGGGCTTCCGGGACTTTTGCTTACCATGGGAAATGCAGAACGAACAGAGCCGCTTATTATGATCGGTCCCAAAGGACTGGAGAAAGTAGTATCGGCCCTTCGCATGATCGCACCGGAACTTCCATTTCCTATTATATTAAAAGAAATAAATGGCCCTGAGGAGACGTTTCAGGTGAAGGGCTACGAAATCACAGCATTTCGTGTGCGTCATAACGTAGTATGCTACGGCTATACCGTTCAGATCCATCGCGGCGGAAAGTTCTCAGTGGATCAGGCAAAGGCTCACGATATTCCTCTCAAATATTGGAATCCCCTTCAAAAGGGTGAGACGGTTGAAGCCGAAGGCATTACTTATACTCCGGATATGGTACTTGGTCCTGCGAGAAAAGGGCTGAAACTTACTTATTGTACAGATACCCGCCCGACAGAATCATTGGCTGAACATGCAGTTGATTCAGACCTGCTCATCTGTGAGGGAATGTACGGAGAACCGGAAAAAGAAGCAAAAGCTAAAGAATATAAACACATGACGATGAAAGAAGCCGGAAAGATCGCAAAGAAGGCAGCAGTGAAAGAAATGTGGCTTACACATTTTAGCCCATCCCTTGTCCGTCCGGAAGATTACATCAAGGATGTCAGAGAGATATTCAGGAACAGTTATGTGGGAAAAGATGGAAAATCAGTAGATTTATTATTTGAGGAGGATGAAAATGAGTGAAAAAGATGTTTTGATTCTGGCGATAGAAAGCTCATGCGACGAGACCGCCGCATCAGTAGTGAAAAATGGCAGGACGATCCTTTCAAATGTTATTTCATCCCAGATAGAGCTGCACAAGTTATATGGTGGAGTAGTACCGGAGATAGCATCAAGAAAACATATTGAAAAAATCAACCAGGTGATCGAAGAAGCACTTTGTGTGGCACAGGTGACTCTTGATGATATAGATGCGATCGGTGTAACCTATGGACCAGGTCTGGTAGGTGCACTTTTGGTAGGTGTAGCAGAGGCAAAGGCTATCAGCTATGCCAAAAAGATTCCTCTTGTGGGAGTTCACCATATCGAAGGCCATGTATCTGCCAACTATATAGAACATCTGGAACTTGAGCCACCATTTATGTGTCTTATCGTATCAGGCGGACACACCCACCTTGTTATTGTGAAGGATTACGGTGAATTTGAAATCCTCGGAAAGACCAGGGATGATGCAGCAGGCGAAGCATTTGACAAAGTGGCTCGTGCTATCGGACTTGGCTATCCGGGCGGACCAAAGATTGATAAGCTCGCAAAAGAAGGAGACCCGAATGCGATCGTATTTCCAAAAGCGAAGCTTGAAAATGCACCATATGATTTCAGTTTCAGCGGTGTAAAATCAGCAGTACTCAATCATATCAACAAATGCAGGATGCAGGGGGAAGAAATCTGTGAGGCAGACATCGCAGCTTCTTTCCAGAAAGCAGTTGTAGATACTTTGACCGAAAAAGCAATCAAGGCAGCAAAAGAATATAAGATGAACAAACTTGCGATCGCAGGTGGAGTGGCTTCCAATGGTGCCCTTCGCCAGTCACTGATCGAGGCATGTGAAAAAGAGGGAATTGAATTCTATTATCCATCCCCTATTTTTTGTACGGATAATGCAGCCATGATAGGGGTGGCAGCATATTACGAATACCAGCGGGGAACTCGTCACGGACTGGACTTGAATGCAGTGCCGAATCTAAAATTGGGAGAACGGTAACCGGAGAAAAATCCAAAAACGAAGTTATGTTTCCATAAAGAAATACTTGAAAATAGTTAAGGTTCCACAAAATAATGTCTGAAAGTCGCAGAAGGGAGACAATAGTATGAAATGCACAGCTATCGTATTGGCAGCGGGTCAGGGAAAACGAATGAATAGCAAGATCCAGAAACAATTTTTGAATATTCAGGGCTTTCCGGTGTTATACTATTCCCTGAAGTGCTTTCAGGAATGTTCATGGATGGATGATATCATTCTGGTGACCGGTGAGGGAGAACAGGAATACTGCCGCAAAGAAATCGTGGAAAAATATAACATAACAAAAGTTTCTAATATCACGGCAGGAGGAAAAGAGCGCTATCATTCTGTATGGAACGGATTAAAAGCATGTACAGATACGGAATATGTTTTTATTCATGATGGTGCCCGCCCATTTATTACGCAGGAGATACTGGAGCGAGGATTGGACTGCGTCAGGGAATGGGAGGCATGTGCAGCCGGAATGCCGTCAAAAGATACAGTAAAGATTGTTGACGAGAAAGGAATCGTGTGTTCAACTCCTCAACGGAATTATGTATGGAATGTCCAGACACCTCAAGTGTTTCAGTATGCTCTGGTTTCTGGTGCATATAAAAAAGCAATGGAGGGGGATTGCTCCCAGATCACAGACGATGCAATGGTAGTAGAACGATATGCAGATCACCCGGTAATGCTGTATAAAGGCTCCTATGAAAATATCAAAATAACGACCCCGGAAGATTTAGGGGTTGCAGAGGTGTTTGCACACAATATATAGGAAGAAATCCGTCAAAAATGGACAAGAAAAGACAAGAAAGAAAAAAATAAAAAAATTATAAAAATCATATTGACACATTGAGGATTGAATGGTAGAATATCACTTGTCGCTGATTGAGGCGACTGTAAGAATCACATAAAATGCATGGAGAGATATCGAAGTGGTCATAACGAGGCGGTCTTGAAAACCGTTTGTCCGCAAGGGCGCGTGGGTTCGAATCCCACTCTCTCCGTTATAAAAAATAGTAAAAGTATGATTCAAGCATTTGGAGAAGTACCCAAGTGGCTGAAGGGGCTCCCCTGGAAAGGGAGTAGGTCGTTAATAGCGGCGCGAGGGTTCAAATCCCTCCTTCTCCGTTTAGTGACAATAAGTTTTAGAAAATTCATAAAACTGGTTGACACTGACAAAATCCTATGATATTATATCTAAGCTGCTTTAAGAACAGCAAAGTAAGAACAAAGAAAAAACCTTGAAAAAGATTTAAAAAGTTCTTGACAAGCCGGAGACGGCGTGATAAAATATCAAAGCTGTCAAACGACAGCGACGAACATTGATAACTGAACAGTGAAACACATTCCTCG
>SAAH01000053.1 GCA_009929525.1 Clostridia bacterium
AGGAATCAGATTCCTTATATTTGGGGCATTTTTTGAAAGTTGTTTATAAAGACATGGTTTAATTCAGGTCTATGTGGATAAAACTGCGGAAACTCAAGTCACCTTCTCCTTGCATACCACCCCCGATTCTCTTATAATAGAACCATTGGACAATTTTTATTCACATATATCCAGCAATCGAAAGGAGTTTACCAATGATTCAAACCACATGGAAATCAACCCCAAAACTCCAGAAAATATTCTGGGGACTTCTCATAATCCTGACTTTATTTCGCATCTTTCTTTTCCAAAGCATCCCTCTGGATGCCATGGCAAATACCCCTCACGACGATCTGCTTTTGCTTACCCATGCACAGTCGCTCCTAAATGGCGAATGGCTGGGGGCATATAATAACAGAACTCTGGTAAAGGGGATTTCTTTTCCTGTCTTTGTTGCGGTATGCAAATGGCTTTGCATACCTTACGCACTGGGACTGGCTTTGTTCTATATTTTCTCGATTCTTGTGTTCTTGAGAGCGATACGGAGTCTGGTCACTAATCCATATGTCATGGGATTTATTTATCTTTTTCTTTTGTATTCTCCTGCCATGCTGAACAAATATACCCAGCAAAGACCTTATAATCTGGCACCTCTCGCATCCACGATCCTGCTGATATGCGGATGCTGTATCGGACTTTTCCTTCGCCGGAGCGAGGGGTCCAAAAAATTGCTTCCATGGTCCCTTCTTGGTGGATGCTCTCTGGCATATTTCTGGTTTCTTCGTGAGGATTCCATATGGCTTCTGCCTTTTGCCGCAGGTTCTTTGCTGATTGCTGTAATATGCGTACTAAAAGAAAAGACTGAATGGAAAAAAAGACTGCTGTCTTGTGGAATCATGGGTCTTCCTTTTGTGATTCTGGCTGGTGCATATGTGTTGATCGCATCTGTGAACAATCATTATTATCATACTTTCACGGTTAACGAGCGGACAAGTTCCAGCTTTTCTGAGGTCATGTCAGATCTGGTGCAGATGGATGCTGTGGAAGTCAGGTCTGATGTGTGGATCTCACGTGCTACTTTGGATGAGGCCATGGAGTTTAGCCCCACACTGGAATCCATCCGTGAATCCATTGATGAGGTCTACGCTTCTGCATGGGCTGTAAATGGCGAAGTATCTGGTGATATTATTGCATGGGCACTTAGAGATGCTGTGGCAGATGCAGGATATTTTTCAGATGGTGCCACCTCGGATACTTTCTTTCAGGCTGTACATACCGAACTTTCATCAGCCTATGAAAGCGGAGCTTATACAAAGAAACCGGGAATATTTTTATCCTCTTTATCTGACGGTTTTGTTTTCTCTGAGGATTTCCTTCCGCTGATCAATCGTTCTTTGACGACCTGGAAGCATTTACTTTTTATCGATTACTCTGATGTGGAAATATTCCCCGGAAGCGGATCGACCGAACAACTTCGTTTCTTTGAAGCTATGACGGACAGCCCTGTGGTCTATCCGGATAATACGGCATTTACCAATGATCCTGTAGGACCTCAGGTTCAGCGCCCGGTGACCTGGGCAAAACGTTTTCTGAAATTATATCGTCTGGCCTCCTATCCATTGGCACTTTGTTCTGTCCTTTGTTATCTCTGGATGACAGTCTGTATGGTAATGGAAATGAGGAAAAAGAAATATGATATCTGGTATCTCTGGCTGATAACAACAGGACTGATCGGATGCTGTGCAATCCTGATCGTGGAGGTGAGCTGGTTTACCACTTATCTTGGGGATGTGCAAAGCAATATCATCTATTCTTATTGTTCCGGTGCTCTCATGATGATACCGCTGGTACAGATATTTTCCATTGTATGGGGAATCCAACAAGGATGGAAATGTTTGAAGATCCGGAAGCAATAAAAGGATAATCCAGAACTTTGTACTCTGCCTCCGTGCGATCTTCTGATGGATCGCATGTCTGGCAATCAAAAAGAACTCCCTGCAATGGGGAGTTCTTTTTGACTGCTACACTATATTGTTGATGTTGGATTGTTCGCCTGATGTTTCAATATCCTTACGGATGACATCGTGGTTTATCTTATCATTAATCTCTTCATTAACTGTCTCCCGCACAACATACTGCGGTGTATTGTTAATATTCAATATCACTTTCCCGATATATTCGCCTATGATTCCAAGCATCAAAAATGTGATGCCAAAGAATACCATCATGGCACACATAAGGGAAGACCATCCCATGGCAATATCCGGATGGATCAGTTTTCTTATCAGCACTACCAGTGCCCCGACAAATCCTGCTCCGGAAAATATCGTTCCGAAAAATGTGGCTGCACGAAGAGGTACTGCTGTGTAATTCAGGCAGGACAAAAATTGTTTTAATCCTCTTCGGAAGTTATAATTCGAAGTTCCCACTTCTCTTTCAAAGTGTTCCACTTCGATATCCACGATGTTATGCGTAGTCCTGAAAAACAGGAACTGCAAAAATACATTGCTTCCTGTGTATTCCAATGCCTTGTCCACCACGTAGCGGCGTGCAAGCCAGAAACTACTCATCTGTATATTCTTTGGCTGGTCTGTCATCGCCCACAGAAGATGGCGGCTTACCGAGCTCGTAAGATTCTTGAACCAGTTGAACTTTCTTTGGCGAAAGACTCCAAAGACCACATCATAGCCCTCTTCCATCTTTTCCAAAAACTGTGGAATCTGATCCGGATGATTCTGAAGATCATCGTCCATGCCGACCACAGCTTCACCGTGTACGTAGTGAAGGGCAGCCATCATCGCATTGTGCTGTCCAAAGTTCTTAGCCAGATTAACACCGATAACATTTTTGTATTTTGCTGCCGCACGTCGGATAGCTTCAAATGTGTGGTCTCTTGAATAATCATTTACCAGGATCATCTCACACTCATAGCCCTCCATCTGCTGAAAGGTCTTCATGGTTTCTTCCACTACTTTTTCTATTGTTCCTTCTGAATTATAGCAGGGGATTATAATCGAAATTAACATACCTTTACTCCTTTATCATCCAACTCCTTGAAATGAAAATACAATGATTCCCACAAGAATCAAGCCCATTCCCAGCAGTTTTCGTTTTGTAAAGCGTTCCTTCAAAAGAAAATATCCCATAACTGTCACATACAGATAACTGGTAGATTCCAGTATCGGTGAGAGTGAAAGGGGTACCACTTTCAGTGCAAACATGGTGAGCAGGGTTGACAGGAAAAACATGCCATAGGCACCGATCACCATCGGATTTAGATACTCCGCAATTGTATTTTTATATGTTTTATTAGCCGCTTTTTTAAGGATGATCTGTGAGACGGCGGATATCAGAACGGATACCAAAAGTACACAGACTCCCATTCCCATATTATTCATCTGCACTCACCACCAGATAGATTCCAAGGAATATAATTCCTGCCCCCAGGATCATATTCCAGGTTATCCTTTCCTTAAATATCAACGCACCCCAGATGATCCCCCATATCAGGGTTATCGGGCGGTTCGCATAAGCCACTGTGAGCGGCATGCGCTTCAGTACCTGCTGCCATACCACCGCATAAACGACCATGATCGCCAGCACCAGGCCAAAATACAGACAAAAATGAAACGATAAAAACTTCTGGTTTGCGGCCATTTTGGAACATACTCCACTTAAGGAGCTCAAAAGCAGACATAGCTGCAGGACTATAAACAGACCGAGAAAGCTGCCTGCCTTTCTATTTTTCTTTATTTCCTTATTTTCATTGTTAGGATTCATCTTTACCTCTTTTGATACCTTGCTTTATTTACATTTTTTCATTCAGACGAAGCTGGATACCGGCGAGTACCTTTTTGAGTCTGGATTCGCACTCCTCCAGTGACTTGCCTCTCAGGATGACCTGTCCGATCCGGTCTCTTCCATTTTGGTAGGGACGTACTTCGTCTCCCGGTTCCACGTTGAACGAAACCTCAAGGATATTGTCATCCGCCGGAATAGTATTCTCTATAGATTTTATCGTTCCTGCCTGATCTGCCATCAGTGTATGGGTCAGATTCGCAACTCCCTGATGATCTTCCGGAAAATACGACGCGACCTCCATACCGAGTGCCACCCTTAATATCATCTCATAATAATCCAGGCCATAATAAATGCCTACCATCTCCGAGATGCCGGTCGCTCCTGAGCGCCCTGTAAGCTCGATCACATAAACTTTTCCATCCTTCTTTATCATATCACAGTTTACGGGACAATTATCCAGGCCCAACGCATGAATAGCCAATGCCGTCTGCTTTATCGCCTGCCCCCCCAGAGTGTCCATCTGGCGAAATGGAACAGAATGTCCCACCGGCGACGGCGTATCGCCCTGGAATGCCTCGATATTATTCGGCAGTTCATAGATGATCCTGCCATTTTGTATCATGGCTTCCACACCGAAGATTTCTCCCTGAATAAATTCCTCCACCAGACAGTAATCTTTCTTCGTCTCTTCCATGGTTTTTTTGTAATTTTCTCTTGCTTCTTCCGGGGTTTCACATCGGTAGATCCCTCTGCTCCCCATAAGATCCACAGCCTTTACGATCACTGGAAATGAGAGCTTGTTCAAAGCCTCTTCCAGTTCTTTCTCATCCGACACTTCCACAAAAGCTGCCGTCTGAACACCTGCTCTTGTAAGCGCCCTCTTCATCTCTCTTTTATTGGATGCACGAAAAGCTGCTTCTTTTGAGGGGCCTGGAAGTTTCAATTCCTCACATACCGCACCGATCGCTGCCATACCAAGATCCAGACTACAGGTGGCGATGCCATCGATATTCAGTTTTTTCGCCGCCTCGACAACTGCCTGTGGATCCGATATATCCACATAACAACACTCATCCGCGTGGTCAAATCCGCTGTAAGGCCCCTTTATGGATGCTGCTATCGTATGGATCCCCATTTTCTTAGCCGCCTGATAAAGCGGAATCTGAGAATAACTGGCACCCAGTATCATCACTCGTTTTTCCATCTGCAACTCACACCCTCATCTCTATTTGCTTTGATTGCGAAACATTCTCATACATGACTTTAAAGTTCTGATATCTTCTTACTTTTTATGTGACAGATAATCAAAAAACAACGGCGTACCGCCTGTATGCAAAAACAATACATTTTTTCCCTGTATTTTCTCTTGCTTCAGATATTCTATCATACCATAAAATCCTTTTCCCGTATAAACCGGGTCAAGGGCAATGGCATTTTGTGCATACATCTTCTGGATCACATCTTCTATCTCTTTGCCATACTCTCCATAACCGCCGCTAAGCCATGCATCCTGAAAATCAATCTCCTCTTTCCATTTTTCCGGAAGCGGCTGGTGCATTTTTTCAAAATAAGCAGTTACATCCTTCTCTATGACCTGCATTCCTCTCGTCATGTTCCGGCTTACAGAGATTCCTACAATATGCGGACCAGATCCTTCCGATGGATTTGCTGATTCCTCTGATAACTTCGTCGGTTCTTCCAACAACTTGCCTGCAAGAAGTCCTGACTGTGTGGCATTCGTAGACGATGCAAGGAATATATAGTCAAATTGATGCCGCAGCTTTTTCTCCTGCAGGCGGATCTCCTGATACGTCTGTACATAGGCTTCCATCGGGACCGTTTCATTGCCTTCCCCATAGATATCGCCATAGATATAATAGGGATTATGTCCCATCTGGCGAAGCGTATCCATCGCATAGGAAACGGCCTCGGCGATGTTTCCCTTATGGCAGGAAACCGCTACCACACCCTGCTCTTTGATAAGGATACTGTTTCCATCCTCCTGCTCTTCCCTGATATCGTCCTGATTGTATATCATATAGCAGGGGATTCCTTCCCTGGCGCATGCGGCCGAAAGGATACGGCAAAGGTTGGAGTGATAATTGCCATAGATGATCATGCTGTCACAGCATTTTTTCTCCATGTCCTCAAAAAACTGTTTTGCAAACCGTACTTTATTGCCGCCAAAAGAAAATCCCAGAAGATCATCTCTCTTCATAAAGAAACGATCACCAGTCTCCTCCCATCCAAATACTTCCTGGATCGGGGTCTCCCACAGGGGAATCTTCTTTGAAAATGGATGGCCATAAAGAATTTTTTCCATTTCTTCCAATGTATCTGTCTGCATGATATAGAATCCATATCGGCTTCCACTATCCACCACCGGATGTTCCCCCATGCCTTCCGGCTCCTGGATCATCCGAAGTGCTTCGGGTCTGTTTGCTTTCAGATATTCCAACTTCTTCACATCATTTTGATCAAATATAAACCGGATGGCAGATACCTTATGTAAGGGCTCTTCCTCTATCTCCGGACGGATGCCCACAGCCGTCTGTACGACCATTTTAACAAAATCCTGTCCTGTGGAAAGCGGCACCAGATCTGATCCGATACAATCACCGCCCATACGGGAACCTATCTCTATGATCCTGACATTTCCCTCGGGATCGATCCTGAACTCGGCATGGGAGGCACCATTTTTTATCTCCAATGCATCGAGTGCCCGCTGCACCTGCTCGATACATCTATTTTCCATCTCTTTTGCAAGCGGTGCCGGCTGAAGATGACCGGTTTCTGTATAGTGTGGTGCACCTGTTGTAAACTTTTTTGTTATCGCGAGGCAAAAGTGTTCTCCCTGATAGCTGATGGTCTCCATGCTGTATTCACTTCCCGTGATGTAGCCCTCAACGATCGCCCTTTTCTCAAAAGACTGTTCCAGCGCACGTTCGATTGCTTCCGAAAGCATACTTTCATCCTCAACCTTTGTGATCGCCCTGCTTCCCGAACGGTCTGTCGGCTTTACGATCAAGGGATAGGAAAGTTCCAGCTTTCCTTCCCGAACCTGTTCCTCCAGTGCATCTATCCGATCCACACTTGTGAAAAAAGGAACCGGGATACCTGCCGCCTCAAAGGCTTTTCGCATGGAAGCTTTATTGGTCGACTTCTCGATACACCTCAGGTCATTTCCCGGCAGACCAAGAGCTTTTGCAAGCTTAGCCACCGTGATATTGGCAAGATCAGAACCGATACTTGCAACTCCATCCGGCTGTATCTTCCTGCAGACGGCAAGGATCTCGTCAACCTCAGTGATGCTGATAGGATAAAAATAGTCAGCAGTTTTTTCTCCTACTGCTCCATCCTTCCACGCAAACACATGAGTCTCATAACCCATCTCTTTTGCTTTCAATATCAGTGGATTCTGGAATTCATTTGCTCCGATTACAACTAACTTTTTCATCTGCACTCCTTTTTAAAACACACTTTCACACTAAAACTATCGATAACTCGGCAAAAATACTGCAAAATAAGTAAACAGCGCACCCACAAAGCCTAAAAGTGCGATACCTATATAGATCAGATCCCGGATCTTTTCATTTTTAACAAATTTTTCCAATATCGTCCGATACCCATAAGTCACAAAATACATGAAGGGAATCAGCATCGGGAGGATATACCTGCCCTGTGCCTGAAAATCATTGGCATAAGCGTACTTGATCAAAAGCATGAACGGTATCACCATCGCGATCAGCATACAGATATGAAAGACATTTTTTGTCTCCCACAAAGGCTGACGGAATATTTTTTTATGGATGACTGTGGTGCTGCCCTGCTGCTCTTTTGTCTTTTCCACTCGTATCGCACGAAGGAAAAATGTTTTTCTTATCACTGGGATCACTCCGGCAAATCCGATGATAAATACCAGATAATAAATCTTACTCAGGCTATACGGCATAAAGATATCAAGGAACCCAAAGGTGCCTACAAAACTCACTGCCACCGTGATCAGCCAGTTATGATTCCAGCTTCCCGGGATCCACATCATCATATCGAGGATGCTCATTCCCTGGATCTTCGGTGTCACACGATTGGACGGTTTCAACTCTTCTATGGCATATTTCTCTGCATACTCTGTAGAAATATTCCAGCCGAGGATATCCCCGTCATAAAGGATCCCATTTCTCACAAACCACCAGCCGATGAGCACCAACACGATGATCGTGATCAATCCGCCTCTTGAGAATAAAAAGCGTACATCCTTCTTTTCGCTTTTACAAAATAAAATCGTTGATACAAAAAACAAAATACTGCAAAGGACAAATCCATAGGCATTGTAATAAGAAAGTCCGCACACAGAGATCGCACATGCCAGATGCACGCAGATCTTTATGGACCATCCTTCTTTCATACTCCTTACCCAGGTATAAACCATCCAGGCAACAGAAAACATTGCCATGGAATCATTATTGATGTAGGAATGCACGAAAAGAAGCCCCGGAAGGAAAGTCACCAGGCTGGTAAATACCCATCGTTCCTTTCCCTTAAAAAGCATCTCGCCGATCCGAAAAACCAGATAAGCCATCCCTGTACCAAATGCCACGTTTACCATTCTTGCCGCCATCACCATAGCCGTCAGCGATGTGGTAAACATGCTTACGAGCTTCGCCGGGATCGCCATGATCATATAGGCCAGTATCGGCGAGTATGCGTAAGAGATGCCCCAAAGCTCATGGCGTATCTCCGGGTCGCGTCCATCCGGGATCGTCCCGTGTTTAACGATATACTGCACGATCTGATATCGCATGGACTCATCCGGCGATGCATTAAATGGCTGGATGAGAGCCCAGCCCAGCAAAAACACAAAAACCACTGTTAAAAATGCTGTCACCTCAAGGATCCGTCTTTTTTTATTTGTAATCATTGGATTCGTCATACTTATCCTCTATCTTCTACTTCCATTATAGGTGTTCTTATCTGCGTTTCAGACGTTTCAGTGAAAAATCCTGGCTGTCCAGCGTCAGATTCGGATTATAATAAGGATCACCGTCTTTTAGGATCTTTGGCCACCGTTTTTCAAAGGTAGCGATCTCACGATTGAAACGTGCCACCTTCTCAGGCGTATCCTCAAGACCTCTTGACTTTGACTCATAGTGATAAAGCTCAGCATATGGATTATAAACCACATGATATCCGGCAGCCCCAAGCTTCAGACAAAAATCGATATCATTGAATGCCACCTCAAACTCCTCACTTAATCCGCCCACTTCTTCAAAAGCTGTCTTCTTCACCATCATACACGCCGCCGTCACTGCACTGTAATCCTGTGCACAAATGATCCTGTGACTGTAACCGGTGAATCCACGTTTCTGCTGTACAAAACAATGTCCTGCGATACCACCGAAACCGATGACTACACCGGCATGCTGGATGGTATCATCTTCAAAGTACAGACGGGCTCCCACAGCTCCCACATCTTCCCTTGTACAATAACCCAACAGCTCTTCAAGACAATCTTCGTTGATGATCTCCGTATCATTGTTCAAAAGCAGCAGATACTCTCCCCTGGCATACTGAGCACCAAAGTTATTGATCGCAGAATAGTTGAATATGCCCTTCCAATATACTACGTGGACCTGCGGATTGACAGCTTCAAGCTGCTGATAATAGGAAAAGGTCTCTTTATTTTCACTGTTATTTTCCACAATGATGAACTCAAAATTACGGTAAGTCGAATTCTCCATGATAGAATCCATGCATCGTTTCAGATCATCGATATGATCTTTGTTCGGTATGATGATAGAAATCAGCGGATCATAGCTTCTCAGGAACTTTGTACGATATAAACCAAGGAATTCCCCCTTACTGATCTCCACCGGAACACCGATCCTGTCATAGTGAGCCTGTACTGCCCGCTGTCCTGCGTCAAATGCATAGAGCTTGCTCTCCGGATTCTCCGATGTGGAGTCTTCGTGGCTTCTCCAGTGGTAAAGGATCTTCGGAATGTGATGGATTTTTTGAGGTCCTGCACTTTCTACACAGCGAAATACAAAGTCATAATCCTGTGCTCCGTCAAATTCTCTTCTAAGCATCCCTACCCGGTCGATCAATTCTCTTTTTACCACAAACAAATGACAGATATAATTCACAGTACACAAAAGATCAATATTAAAATCCGGTTTAAAATGCGGCTGGAAGAACTTATGTCCATCCATCGACATCTTATCCTCATCAGAATAGAGCACTTCGATATCCTGATCTTCATTCAATGCCTTCACACACTCATATAATGCATGTGGCGTCACCTCATCATCATGGTCGGCAAATACAATGTAATCCCCCGTTGCTGCCTCGATGGCGGCATTGGTATTTTCAGAGATCTGCAGTGCTTCCGGATGAGAAATAAAACGGATCCGTCCATCTTCTTCATGAAGATTCGTAAGAAGTTCTGTCAGTGGAGACTTTGGTCCGCTCCCATCAGAAAAGCACAGCTCCCAGTTTGTATAAGTCTGTTCCTTAAAGGACTCCACCAGACGAAGAAGGTATTTTTCCGGTGTCTTATAAAGAGGAACTACCACACTGAACTTTGGCTTAAAAGAAAAGTTCACTCTTCTTTGTTCTTCAAGGTCACTCTTCGTAGGAAGGTGGCGTGGAAGCCACTTGGAATATACCATCGCTTCCTTGCTTCCATTTTTCAATTTACCCACAACCTTGCTGGTAAGTGCTGCCACACCGTGGAGTTTGAGGTAACGGCAGCCTTTGCGATAATATACACCAGCCTTCTCCGCCATCAGTTTTCCTGTCTGCAGGTGGATCAGGCGCAGTGTTCTTGCTCCTTCTGCCTCAAATACAAGATAAAATTCTTTCATTTCGTTATAATGGAGTTCAAAGAAAAATCCGCATTTTTCTTCGATATCCAGTTCCTGAAACTGGTTTTGTACATCCACACGTTTCATTCTCTGGATCTCACAGGGTATTTTTTTTCTGTCTCCGTTCTCAAGATGGATGTCCAATGGCTGGCTGTAAGCCGCCCATCCTCTTACGCGGCAGATGCCGGCTTTCGCTTCCACTTCCACACTCTCAAGAAAATACTGAGGTTTTCCCTGTTTTCTGGCAAGCTGTTTTGCTGATATGGAAAACCATAAGATCTTACTGCTTCCACTTGTGGCATATATGGTCAGCTTTTTATGATTTTCCAGATTCTCCGGAAGTTTGACCTCCATCTGGATCCTGATACCATCTACCAGATCAAGATCCTGAAAACGCTCCAGTGCACTTACCCGTTCCTGTTCAGCGATCTTCACAGATAACTCTTCCCCATCAAGGGCTGCCGTCACCATATGTTCCTTCGGCCAGGTTCCCTGAAGATGGTAAATTGTCTTATCAGACAGATCGAACCGTTCTTTTTCTACTTCAAATAACTCTTGCTGCATAGTAATTCCTCTCTTGCTTTTTTCCCGGTATTTTGTGTAATATACCGCTCCATGACCACTTTGTGCGCATTTTCACCCAGCTCTTTCCTGAATCCGGCATCCGTGATCAGTTTTTCAAGTGCCTGTATCCATTCTTCCTTCGTCTGACACATACAAGCTGTCTTATTATCTTCTACCACGCTTTCCATCTCTTTGTTTCGGCTCATCACACTCGGAACCTTTACAAGAGCGGCTTCCATCCATTTATTTTCCGATTTTGAGCAATGGAACACGCTGTCCTCCAGCGGCATCAGTGAAATGTCGATACCCGCCAATACTCCCGGCAGCTTCTGCCACTCCATAAATGGAAGTTTTTCGATACGGCTTTGCATACCATTTAATCTATTTTCCGACAGTACACCCACTAATTTTAGATATACCTGAGGATATTTTTTCATCACACACTGCAGCGCTTCCTCTATGATCTCAAAGTCCTGATCATGAGTCTTCGATCCGCTGAAGTATCCTATATAGATACGTTCTTCGTCCTTTTCTGTCTGCTCGAGAGCTTCCTGAGATAAAATCTGCATCTGCATGCTGGCACAGTTTCGATTGATCACTACCGGCTTGCCCGGAAATTCTTTTTCGATCTCTGCCGCCAGTGTATTCGTTGAAGTAAAGTAGCCGTCACATGCTTCCATACATTCATGGATCTGTCTTGTGGTTTCTTCAAATTTTGCATACTCGCTTCCTTTTAAGAAACTAAGATGCTTTATCTTACTATAATCAAAGATCAGATCATCGATATCATAATAAACGGACAAGCCCTGCTCTTTTGCCTGACTGACCATAGCATGGACTTCTGCCGTCCTGCTGCATCGATAGATCACAACTGCCATATACTTTGTCATATCCATCTCAGTTTCTTCTCCAAGCTGGATAAAATCAGAACCATACCCCTGATAATAAAGCTGTTCACGAAAATGCTCTACCCGATATCTGGAAGCAAAGGATATCTCCTCACTCACAAATAATATTTTCTTTTTTCGTACCGGCATCTCGTCGTAATAAAGCTTCTCTTTGGCAAAATTCCTCATATCCTCCAGGATCTTCTCTGTATGAGTATCTGAAAGGACCAGTCCTTTTTCATAATGCTTCACCCGTTCAACCGGTGCCCCCACTGGAAATACTGCAAGAGGTACATTCATGGACATGATCTCCGATGTCGTATAAGAAAATGTCTCCGGCCAGATAGAAGGGATCAGATACATATCGATATCTTCCTTTAACGTAATATAAGGAAGCTCCTGTCTCTCATACCTTCCCGTATAGGAAAATACCGGGCTGTCAATGTCTTCATCCGACACACCTACCAGCTTCAGACGGATATCCAGCTGATGCTCTTCGATGTATCTTACCATCTCTTTTACTACTTCCAGCCCTTTTTTATAACACAAAACTCCCAGAAGCCCTATATTAAAGGTACTTGTTGTCTTTGCTTTTTTGTCAAGAGGAAGCATGTCATGCGGTTTGTGTGGAATCACTCTAAGATGATATACATCCGGATAAGCTTTTCTAAATGACTTCGCTGTATCATCAGAAAATGCAAGGATCTCATCACACCGGGTCAGGAATTCCCTCCAGTGATGACGCCAGAGTGTACCGCTTTCGTAATCCAGACACGCATTACTTTTATTTGCCGGTATACACACATTACATCTTTCGGCATCCGCCGCTTTACAATATTTTCCATCACAGTCCATCATATTTACTGCAGGACACATGGAGAAAAAGTCATGCAAAAGCATTTTCATGTATGCCTGGTGATCGTCTTTTAATCGAAGGATCCTGTTCATCACAGAATAGATGTTTTGATAAGTCACAAGTTCATTGATCCATATCTCATCTACCCTCTGAATCTGTTCTAAGACTGCATCCAGTTCTTTTTCGAAGCATTCGATATAATATTTTCTATATTCATAGATCAGATAATATCTGGAATTGTAGATATCGTAGCGCACCGTAAGGAATCTGTGTCCTTCCTTCAATGCTGCTTTCTTTTTTTCCTCCAGATATTCCGTTGCTCCGCCGCCAAGGCAGTGATCAAAAGCCACAATCGTGTGAACATCCAGTTTTTGATTCAGGAGCTTCATCATCGCATATAAGCGGACGGTGCGGGATGGATCCCTTCGGCAGTATTCCGCTGTGTCTTTGTTATAATCCGGATGTTTTATTGCAAGGCTGGCCAGATTTTTATCCAACAATCTTTGTTTTTCTTCTGAAGTAAAGCTGCCACCATGTTTATGATATACAAACAGATTATCTACCTGTACGTTTTCATAGCCCGCTTTTATCGCTCTTTGGCACCAGTCATTTTCCTCGCCGTAGCCTTTTCCAAAAGTTTCGGCATCCAACAGTCCCACTTCACGGATAGCATCCAGATTCATTCCCATACAGAATCCGATTCCCGTCGGCATCACCGGATACTGCGGTTTGATCTTGTCAAACACATCATCGATTTCTCTAAGCTTCATTCCTTCGAAGATTTCATTGTCCTCACAGAAGTTCGGGAAACTGCAGATCGTTCCGCAGGTAGTAAATGGTGTAGATGACGCTACCTTTTCTTTGGTAAGGATCGGGAGCATCAGTCTCTCCAGCCACCCTGCCGGAACTTCCACGTCTGTATTGACCAGCGCCACATGATGTTCAGCCATCGCCAGTGCCCGGTTCACAGATGGAAGAAATCCCATGTTTTCTTCATTTCTGAGCAATACCACATTGGAATGGGCAGCTGCATATTGATCTAAGTATTCTCTCACTCTTACATCCGGACTTTTATCATCCACGATGATCAGGCGGTACGACATCCGTGTTTTTTCGATACTGGAAAATAGCGCATCAAAGTATTCCAGTCCATTATAAACCGGAATGATGATATCAATAGTTTCCTGACTGATGACCGGCGGATAGATATACTTTTCCTTACGTACCCGTTTCAGTTCAAAATACCGGATATTACCCAGGCTCTTCACATCCTCTGTCGGAAAGATAAGAATCTCGTCATCCGGACTTTTTGCTTTATTTCCTGGAACCGTTCCCAGTAAAAACTTACCCGGCCCCACTTCGGTATCATATTCAAGATACATCTTGAGATCTACAGGCGTCTGCACTTCTGCCATAAATGCAAATCCACAAGACTCTGCCTCCGGATTCTTCAACACTTCTGCCACATCCCATCTGAATATCACAAAATAGTTGAACTCTCCAACCTTCTCATCACCCTTATAAAATGCTATATGTGGCTCTGACATCTTATATTCTGTATCAAATGCCCACCCTGCCACATTCAGGTCGTTATTCACATAAGCAAACTGATCGGCACTTCCTACACAGGTCGCTGAACTCTTTGGCTGCTCTGCCACACTCACAACTGGTTGTTCTTCTCTTCCGATCACTTTCTTTATAACACGCTTCAGCTTTGCCTTTTTCCCCTGCGCCGCTATACGCTGAGCCTCCAGAGCGGCTTCGGCTTCCTGGAGCTGTCTTTGTCTTTCCCGTTCTCTGGCTTCTTTCGCATCTTTCACTGCCTGCTCGGCGGCCTGACGCTGCTGTCTCTCCATTTCTTCACGGGTCAGCCTGTCGATATCATCCATCTCAAGATAATGGATGCTTCCTCTTATGGTAATCTTTTGAACTTTCGCCGGATCCCATGCCTGAATAAAATAATATGGATCCTTTGTGAGAAATACTGTGGTCTGCTCATCCTTTTGGATATGATATCCCCATGGCAAAAGCTCCGCCTTTTCTCCGCAGTCAAGACTCTCCACCTTCACCTGACACATCTGTCCCTGAGCCGGATTCCATCGGATCGCACGCACCCCCTGAAGCTTTGACAGGTCGAAGGTAACCGTAAAACGCTCCCTATCAAGCATTACCTGCTGCTGCATCGTGTCCGCCTCATTCATCCCTGAACCCAGATCATAGTAAAGCTTTGCCTGCATGACTTTCTTACCGTTCGTTTCAGCCGCAAGCTTCTGAAGATCCACATGGAGCCTTGGTTTCCTATAAGCATCCAAAGGATCACTGCCTACATATTCATAAACAAAATGCATCGTCCACTGCATAAAAATCTCACAGTCAGAATACTCGATCCCAAACTTTTCCATCATCAGTTCTTCTGTACAAAGAGTATTCAGCTTGGGAATCTGTGTATACAGCTCATGGATCATCCGCCACATGATAAATGCCACTGGGACCTCAAATGGAAATACCCATTCATAATCGATGATCTTATCTTCTGATCCTCCCACAAATATATTGGCACAGATCAGATCCACATTTGCAGGTGATACACATTCATAATATTCTTTACCCGGATAATCTCCAAAGACCTTACAAAATTCTTCATTTTGATATCCTGCTGCCTTCTTGCGGTCCACAAAATAAGTTTCATAGAATCTTCGCAGACTCTCCTCCACTGCCTGGATATTATCTTCCTGGGCGTAATCCTTCATCTTGTGCTGCAGGGTTTCTCCTGTCAAAAAAGGATAGGAGACTTCATTTTCCCCATATACGCAAGGCAGATTCTCATAATTGCCGGAAAGCTTCTGCTCTCCTAATGATACAAGACTCTTCACAAACGAAACAGCTTCCGGACACATTGCTGCCTTCTTCACATCCACGCTTCCGTCCTGCTCCACGATCTTAGTCAGGATACGAAATTCTTTCTTTCTCCCCTGATTCAACTTCACATAAAGAATCTTTTCTTTTTCTTCTATCTCTTCCTTACTTGCTGTCACTAAGAAAGAATTCACGAAACGGACTAAAATCTTTTCTTTCGCAAAGTTCTTCACGCCTGCACTTTCAGACATCAGTTCATAATTCTTATCGGTATACACCGGATAATCTTTTCCATACATACTCTTATACAGCGTATCATCTGTAAAAATCTCTGTAGGAAACTTATAATCCGGATATGGATAGTAATACTTCGTATGATCAAACCCACTGTCCTTCAACAGCTGGGTCAATTCACTCTTTGAAAATGTCCGCACAGAATGATTTCCCGGATATCCATTGATTCCAAAGAAATACAAGTCTGTATGGTCTTCCGGAGCTCCGGCAAAATACTTCAGCCCCAGTTTATTCTCTATCGCTATCAAAAGTTTTCCATCTGCTTTCAGATAAGCTCCCATGCGGCGAAGAAATGTTTCATAAGGCTTCTCCCCGTCTGTAAAACTCATCGCATATTCCAGCACTCCGTTGACCACCACGTAGTCAAAAGACTCCCCGAATACCATATCATTCAGATTTCCAACCATAATTGTCAGATTATCTCTATCTTTATTTCTCTCATAATTGATCATTGCTCTGCGCTCTGAAAGTTCCACACTGGTAACGTGTCCTGCTTTCTCGCACAGCATCCCGGTGATAGCACCGCATCCGGCACCGATCTCCAGCACTGTTTCCGTTTTCTTTATCGGATACCAACACAAAATATTCGCTCTCAAATCAGAAAAATGGTAAACCACGGGAAATTCGACCTGCTCTTTGGGCAGGTCTTCATAAGATATTCCCTCTTTTACCATTTCTAACATCTGATTCTCGATATCACCATCGGAGTAGTGGTCCTTTTTTGTGGCATAATCCATATTCAGTATTGCCATTGCAATTCCTCCTGTAAGGTTTCTTATTTCACTGTCACCTCTGAGAACATATCAAAATATCCCACTGCTTTTTTGTCTGTGATCACAGTCAGGTTGCACACATCGTACAATCTATGGAATACTGTAAAATCACCTTCCCGATATCCCGTACATCCGAGACAAAGCATATATTCTCCTGCCTCAAGACTCATCTTCTGGGTAAAGGTGATCCTGCGTGTCTCACCTTTTTTCTGTTCTTTCACAGGTGTATTTTCATACATGGTATTCGTCCCTGCAATTTCTGTTCCCTTCAGATCTTTGAGCGTAAAAGCAAAAATCGGCTCACTGATATCTTCATGGAAATCAACTTTCATCTCTACAGAAAACTCCTGTCCCTTTTCGATCACATTCGTGATCATTCCTGTATTGTCCTTGATCGCAAAATCATCAATCTCTGCTAATTTGCTTCCATACTCAAGGACCTCCGGATTCAGATTCAGTGTTTCTTTCATCTTTCCAGTCTTTTCTTCACTTTTGACGAGAGTTTTATGATTTTCCTCCGCCCGAACTTCTTTTTGATCATTATCTACTGCTTCCTGGACTTCATCCGGATCATCATATTGGTTGACCAGAACCCGGCGATAGAGATTGACCATTTCTTTTGAATCGCCTTCTGCAAGTTTCTTTCCCTTGTTAAGAAGGACAACTCTGTCACAATACTTTCCTATACTGCTAAGGTCATGGCTGACAAACAGGATTGTCTTTCCCATCTCCTTAAATTCTTCAAACTTTCTGTAACACTTTGCCTGGAAAAATACATCTCCAACAGAAAGTGCTTCATCAACGATCAAAATCTCCGGATCGATATTGATGGAGATGGCAAAGGCCAGTCTCACAAACATACCACTGGAGTAAGTCTTTACCGGCTGATTGACAAATTCTCCGATATCCGCAAAATCCAGAATATCCTGAAGCTTCGCATCGATTTCTTCTCTGCTGAATCCGATCATCGTACCGTTCAGGTACACATTTTCTATACCCGAATACTCACCATTAAAGCCGGCACCCAGTTCAAGCAAAGCTGAGATTCTACCTTTCACATTCACACTCCCCTGGCTGGGATTCAAAACACCTGTGATGATCTTCAGTATAGTGGACTTTCCGGAACCATTTGTTCCGATGATGCCCACTGTTTCGCCCTGGCGTACCTGAAAAGAAACATCATTTAGGGCATAATGCTCTTTATATTTTTTCTTTTTTGACAATCCCAGGGATTCCTTTAAGCGATCCATGGGGTTGTCATATAATTTGTACATCTTACTGACATTATTTACTGAAATTGCTATATCTGACATCTGATAACCTCTCTTTTAAAGTACATCCGCAAAATGTGGCTTCAGTCTCTTGAATACAATGGAACCCACCGCAAATAACAGGACTGTCACTACCCAAAAATACAGTGTCCATCCCCAGTGATCCCAGAACCAGATATGTCCCAGCATGGAATCTCTATATCCTGACACGATATAATACATCGGATTCAGCTTAAATAATTTGATCGCCCACGGATAATCCTTCAGCATATTAAGATCCCACATGATAGGTGTAAGCCATACACCAACCTGAAGAACGATGCTGATGATCTGTGTCAGATCCCTGAAGAAGATCACGATCGCACTTGTAGCATAGACAAGCCCCAGTGCAAACATAAAGGTACACATAGAATAATAAAAAATCTGCAGTGTAGCAAATCCCGGCAGGTAACCATACAATGCACACAGTATCAGGGCGAATCCCACGAAAAATGCATGTACGAATAATGCTGAGATGATCTTCACGATCGGAAGGATACTGATCTTAAATACTACTTTTTTTACAAGATAGTTATATTCAAGCAGTGCATTCGTTCCGCCATTCAGTGCATCCTGGAAGAAGAACCATGGTACGATACCTGATACCAGATACAAAACGAATGGATAATCCGACATACTCCCGGCTTTTAATCCTACGGAAAATACGAACCAGTAGACTACGATCGTTACCACCGGCTGGATAAATGCCCATACGATACCAAGGTAAGAACCAGCATACTTCGTCTTAAAATCATTCTTTGAAAGGCTGAAAATAAGCCCTTTATTCTGATACAACTCCACTGGCAGTGTGAATATTTTTTTTCTGAACATAAATGCCACTGCTGCTCCGCCATCGATAAACAACATCATCAGAATATTCATGATCCATGTGTTTCTGTTAAAGTCGCTCTCTAACTGACCATACAATTTCTCTGCCGGCATATTAAGCCACAGATATGGATCATTTCCCTCCGTTGTAAGTATCAGTTCATCGCCGCCATTTTCCATCTGGATGATCTGATTTGTCCTCGCACCCTTTGGGTCACTTAATTCTGCAAAACTTTCTTTTTGTTCACCGTAAGCCAGATACGCATCTTTGATCGTAAACTCTGCAGGTTCTGTTCCCAGATCCAGACGTATCACTTTACAATTAGAAGGGATCGAAACTGTTATCTCCTGATTCTCCCCTGCCTTTTCATAGGCTGCTGCCTGGCTCATCTTCTCTGTCACGGCATCTGTTGGGCTGTAATATATCTGGATATTTTGTGCTTTATCTGATGTAACATTCATATGAAACTGATAATTTCCACCCACATTGCCTCTGTGCATGAGGATTAAAACATTCAGCACACACAAAACCACAACACTGATCCCTATCAGAAGCTTCTTTTTCTTTCCCATGTTTCTATCCCCTAACGATTCTTATATTCCGATATGCCGTTCCATTTCTGATCCTTGTCAGAAATAGTCAGTTCTTCTTTTGTCATACCTTCAGGAAGCGGCCATTCAACACCGATCTCCGGGTCATCCCACTTTAATCCGCCCTCATCATTTGGATGATAAAAGTCTGTACATTTATATGCAAATTCTGCTGACTCAGACAAAACGATAAATCCGTGAGCAAAATTCTTCGGGATGAAGAACTGCTTTTTGTTCTCCGCTGAAAGGCGGACACCAAACCATTTTCCATAAGTTGCAGAACCCGGACGGAGGTCCACTGCCACATCAAATACCTCACCGCTTACCACACGGACTAATTTGTCCTGTGGAAAATTGATCTGAAAATGAAGTCCACGAAGAACTCCCTTTTTGGAGCTTGACTGATTATCCTGAACAAATTCCATATCGAGTCCTGCTGCCTTGTAATCATTATAATTATATGTTTCCATAAAATATCCGCGCTCATCACCAAATACTGCCGGTGTGATAACTTTAAGTCCTTCTATTTCACATGTTTCTACTGTAATTTTTCCCATGATAGATCCTCTCTTCCTTATTAACGCAAACTAGCAGTATCCTGTTTGCTGCAAGATACTGCTGTCTGAATGCTATTTGTACATTTCCTCGTAATACTTCTGATAACCACCGCTTGTAACGTTCTTCATCCAATCTTCATTTTCAAAGAACCATGCGATTGTTTTCTTGATGCCTTCTGCAAAGCATGTTTCCGGATACCAGCCGATCTCCGCTTTGATCTTATCCGGAGCGATAGCATATCTTCTGTCATGTCCTTTTCTGTCTGCCACATAAGTGATCAGATTCTCACTTACCAGCTCTTTTCTAGGATCACCTTCCGGAAGCATCTCCTGAAGTGTATCCAGAATGATATGGATGATCTCGATGTTTTGTTTCTCATTATGTCCGCCAATGTTGTAGGTTTCAAAGAGACGTCCCTGTTCCTGGACCATGTCGATCCCCTTTGCATGATCTTCCACGTAC
The DNA here is from genome assembly GCA_009929525.1 of Clostridia bacterium. GTDB lineage: Bacteria > Bacillota > Clostridia > Lachnospirales > Lachnospiraceae > Oliverpabstia. The sequence continues at coordinate 20,623 of SAAH01000053.1, forward strand.
AGCCAGTCACGAACATTCTTGCCGTCTCCATATACCGGGAGCTGTTTTCCTGAAAGTGCGTTGTTGATGATAAGCGGAATCAGCTTTTCCGGGAACTGGTAAGGTCCGTAGTTATTACTGCAGTTCGTGATATTTGCCGGGAAATGATAAGTATCCATATAGGACTTCACCAGCATATCTGAAGATGCCTTACTTGCTGAATATGGGCTGTGAGGATCATATGGGGTAGTCTCATAAAAATATGTTCCTTCCTCCTCAAGTGATCCATACACTTCATCTGTCGATACATGAAGGAACTTCTTTCCTTCCTTGAAACTTCCATCCGGAAGTTCCCATGCTGCTTTAGCCGCATTCAGCATGACCAGCGTACCAAGGACATTTGTCTTTACAAATACCTCAGGATTCTTGATGCTTCTGTCTACGTGGCTCTCTGCCGCAAAATGTACCACACGGTCAATGTCATTTTCTTCAAAAATTTTGTTGATCGCTTCGCTGTCGCAGATATCTGCTTTTACGAATGTGTAGTTGTCTCTGTCTTCTACACTTTTAAGATTCTCAAGATTACCTGCATATGTCAATTTATCTACGTTAATGATCCGAATCTCGTTGTCGTATTTCTTAAACATGTAATGAATGTAGTTGGATCCGATAAAGCCGGCACCACCAGTCACCAGATATGTTCTCATGTGTTTTTCCTCCATATTTGCATAAAATATGTTATATTATAACATTCTCTCTTTGATTGTGCAACCACGCACATTTTTTAACTTTTTAGTAGTATAAACGGACTGCCAGACTCCATATATTGGCCAGCAGCACTGCGCTGACTGCTGCAATGACCCCCATATTGTACCAGGCCCTGTTCATCTTGTTTTCAATCTGTCCCGTTCCCAACAGTATCGCTATCGGAAAGATCAGCGGAAGCATATATCTTTGCTGACATCCAAATACCGTAGGCTGCCCAACCGGTGTAAATGAAACATACATGGCTGATGCGATCAACACTACACAGCCAAATCCCAATACGATGGCAGCGGCTCGTACGATCCCGCTTCTTTTCCATCGATCATAGCTGTTTTTATCTGTGATACATACCACGACCAGCAATACAAGACCATAGATGTGATAAATGGAACTTCCCATATACCCATAAGTATTAAAGATATTTTTCCAGCTGTGCTGAAATGACAGGTAATCATTCTTAAAGTACCGAAGGAGCATGACGATATATCCCAATGGATTTTCCAGTACCCCCCGGACCTGTTCACCTGCATTAACTCCCGATCCGCCCCGGATATCTCCACTTCCAACGATCATCGGCAGAACGTAATATACTGCCACGGCACCAAAGATGATCACGACTGCCCCTGTGATCCCTATGATGATATTTCGTTTCTTTGCTCCTACCTTTTCAAACTGTTTTCCGATAAGATCACATATCATCCACAGGATCGCCCATACCGGGATCAGCCAGATAGAATCGAAAGCTACTTCTATTACTAAAAGTCCTATTGACGCAAATACCCCTGATATAAACCAGCGATACTGCTTTCCATCCTGAAACTTACTTTTTGGCAGGAACAACAGTAACAACAGCATCGGAAAATATATGGTCTTAGGGAAGAATGCCAGTGTCAAAGCTCCGAGCATGATACAAAGCTCACGGTTCGTCACTTTTTCATCTCTTTGCATGCAGGAAATAAAATATGCCATTCCGAGAATCGAAAGACTGATGATCCATCCATCTGAACTATATACATTTGCCAGGAAGAACGCTGTTCCTGTACCGGCAACTGCTGCCACGATCATCTTGCCTGATTTTAGTTTCTTCATGGCAAAATATATTACTGACACATACACTAACAGATTAGCAAAGGATCCCATTTTGAATATCAGCCAGAATGGAATATGCAGCCCCCGCCCCAGCTTTAGCATAATAGCAGCGGGAATATACGCAACCATATAAAGACCTGAAAGAACGTCTGTATTTGCAGCTGTTGTCACGCCTGAATTGTATATATCCTGGACATTTCTAAATTGTTCCTTCAAAACAGCAATGGAATTCGGTGTTCCATAGGGTATCCCCGCACGCCAGTACACCCAGCTTTCTGCCTGATTGGCTATACCGGTTGTTGCATGAGATACACCCACTGCTCTCCAGAGATGAATACTTTCATCCCACGACATCTCTACGATAGACGGTATCACCCAGATATACATCATCCCGATCACTAAAAAGGCAGCAGCAAATACAAGCTCCGGCCGTCTCTTCAGATATTCAAAATAAAACACAAAGGACGCCATCAATAGCCCAATGCTCATAAAGAACACAAATCTCATGCTGTTAAATCCAAGCTCTGTCTCCTGCTTCAGAATATTAAAATGTGAAAATCCATATTCTGTAAGGACAGCCAGTCCGGCAATCCCCATGATACTTACCAACATGATAATAAGTCTTTTTCTTTTTTTCCATGTCTTCTCTGCACATGATCTTATAGCACTGATGCATACCTGGCAGCCTCCAAGGCAAGTGGACCAAACAACGAGTGCCGCTGCCAGCATCGAAAAAATAGCCGCATAGATCAATGTGATCCTGACATTTACAGTTTCCTTATATTCGATAGACAAGTCGCCTTCCAGTGGCTCACCATTGATGATCAGACCACCTTCCTTTAGTGAATCCGTCTCCGATCCGCACAAGGTCATACCCGTCTTTCCATCATAGTCAGAAGTTACCCTTATCTCGTAATCTCCGCCTGTCTGATCTGTTTTGGCCGGATCAACCACATATTCCTTTAACGCTCCTGATCCTACAGACTGAAAAGTTTCTGTCCATTCTTCCAAAAGTGCTTCATCTGCTTTACTATACAGACCCACTTTCCATGTAAGATCCGGTGTATCTCCAACCACTACATACTTTAATGAAAAAGAATGCAATCGGTCGCCATCATAACGAAACGTCTGTCGGAATTCATTTTGAGAATTGATTTCCCATCTGGTCACATTCATGTAATAATCATTATTATTTGCTATACTTACTCTGTCTCCAAACTGGATCTTCTTTCCAAAAAACATGACTACGAAGATACCCGCTGACAAAAAACAAAATAATAAAAGTGTTTTAATCTTCTTTTGCATTTTTTCTCCCCAAAAATTCGCCCTTTAGTTCCTCCCACTGTTTCTTATAGGATACTGATTCAAAGCAAACTGTCGATGCATAACCTGCGATACAGCATAGAATGCTCATGCATACTGCAAATAATACAAAACTGCTCCTGGATATCGTCTGGACTGCCGAACTGTACCCCAACAGTGTCGTTGTGATCAAAAAATGCCAGATATAAGTACCATACTGATACTTTGATATCCATAAGATGACCCTGCTGAATATCCCCTTGAATTCTATCCTCAATCCACACACACAATAGATCAAAAGTGCCAGCACGACTGCAAATACAGTATGCCATACATATCCAAACAGCGAATCTGCGTAAGGTGAATGATTCTGCGTCATCCAAGACCACCAGCAGACAATGCCGAAGGAGACAGCTGTTCCGATCCCATACCCGATCCTTCTTCCCTCTTTGTCCATTCTTCCAAGCAGTTCACACAACAGCATCCCCACCACAAAGTTATCCAAAGCTGTGATGATCTGGCGTGAATAAATAAAATACCAGGATGCATCTGCCTGCACCTGAGGCAGTATCCAATGAAATGCTATGTATTTTGCTGCCACTGTCACGACTATAGCCCCTATACAGGTGATCCACTTATTCTTCTTCATCGCCCGATAGATAAAGACGGCAATAAAGTAAAACTGGAAAATGGTTCCCATCGACCACAAAACTCCATTGATGGATCCATGTGTGGAAGGAAACCAATTATGAATAAAGATCAAATGCGTACCAATATCAAATAACCCTTTTTTATTCGCATACTGCGCATTCGATGTGATCAGGAGCAAAATTGCAAGGCATGCATAATACTGCGGAAGGATCCTCAAAAATCTTTTTTTCAGAAAGCTTCCCACTTTTATCTTTTCTTCCCGTGCCTCCATGCGCTGCAGGGAATTGTAGATACCAAATCCGCTTATCACAAAAAACAGTGTAACTCCCAACTCTCCGCCAATCCCTAAAAACCGGTTCAATATCACATTTCCCTGATAAGGATAATTGCATAATACATAAAAATGATAGATCAACACCGCAAGGATCGCGACTGCCCGGAATATATCAATTGTTTTGTTTCTTTTCATTTCAGTTTTTCCTCTTCTTTTTCATTTATCAGCTTAGTGAGTTCGTCCATCTGTTTTTTTAAAAGTGCTATCTCCTGGATCATCTTTTTCATCTTCACAGACAACCTCGAAATAGCCATAGTAAGTGAAAAAATGATCATCAGTGAAAAACAAAAGCCCGCAAAAAACAGCAGATTGATCGGCAATCCGATCCCCAGCAAATTAGCCATAGATGCTGTGAGCCATGGGAAACACCCAAACACTAAAATCCCAATTCCCAAGACAAACCATAACAATGCATACTTTAATTCCAGCTGATTTTTTCTTATCATATTGATCAAAAGAATCAGTGCTATGATAACGATCACAGCCACAAAAACCTGTGTCCTGATATTCATATTGTTCCCCTTTCTAAAATCAATTATTATTACTTACGGATCCTTTCGATCAGAATAGCCAATGACACCTTTATCATATAATAAACAGATTTTTGAGGGGAAATAGAAGATACGCCCCCTGATCTTTCCTTCATGATCACCGGTATCTCCCGCACCTTTTTTCCTCTTCGAAGGATCGCCACTACACTCTCCGGCTCAGGATAATCATTTGGATAACGTTCTGCGAACATCCTCATAATATCTTTATTGATCAGACGAAGTCCCGAAGTTGGATCTGTGATCGTAACGCCTGTCAACATTTTGATCAAAAATGTAAAATAACGAATTCCTACCCTTCTTATGGTTGATGACTGAAATCCCTGCTTTTCTATAAATCTGGATCCGATCACCATATCCATCTGTTCTTTTTCCATACATTCAGCCATCTGGACCAAGAATGCCGGATCGTGCTGGCCATCTCCGTCCACCTGAACTGCTGCATCATATCCATTTCGATATCCATACAGATAACCCGTCTGGACCGCACCGCCTATGCCAAGATTCTGAGGAAGATCAATATAATTAAAATGATTTTCTTCACAGATCTTCGCCGTCCGATCCGTCGAGCAGTCATTTACTACAACATAATCAAACCCTTTGGCATTTTTCTGGATACTGCGTACTGTATTTTCTATGCTTTCTTCCTCATTATAAGCAGGAATGATCACTAATCTCTTCATATAGTCCCCTTGTACTTATCCTCTCGATTTTCCTGATGATGTCCTCACCTATAGTCGATTGGATTTTTCACTTTTTGAGTAAAATTTCACCAACAATCTGGCAATAGGTTTGGGCCAAAACTTGCAAAACATCACATAGTCTTCCTCAACTCTGGCGTTATCCCCCAATATCACAGAAGTTTCCGAATCTCCGTGGATCCTGTGGAGCATACCGATCTTTGGCAGATATAAAAAGCTGCCCTTCAGCCTGGATATCATTTCCCACGCCTCCCAGTCCTCATCACTGCGAAATCCTGACTGGAACACGGTCTGGGGAAGGTTTTCTTTCATAAAAGTAACCGCCGGACATCCAATAGGATTACCCATGGACAGGATCCTTCTTCTTACAAAGCGTGAAGACTGTGCCACATGCAGTCTGAGCGGCAGCAGCATGATCCTCTTGATATTCAGCAACAGATTATTTGCGATCCTCTGCCCGTCGCGGAGTTCTCCATAATCTGAAAATGCTATCAGCGGCTGATCTGCCGACTCCATCAGCCGGATGATCTTCTCTGAATATCCCGGAAGATAAATATCATCCTGATGTGCGATAGTTACCAGATCCGTATCTGTCATGTGATAGGCAAAATTCCAGTCCTGTGTTATCCCTTTTTCACCTTCATTTACATATACTTTGATATCGTATTTTTCAGCAAGTTTACTAATGTATTCATTCGGTGTAGAAGTGGCTATGATGATCCTGGACTTTTGCTTCTGCTTTTTGAGAGAACGGATACACTCTTCCAGATATGGACTTTCTTTATAAGCACATATGGCAAAGGTATGTGTTAATTTGCTCATTATCTTCTCCTATAATCTTCCTATTAAAAAAACCATCCTGAGCATGATCTCATCTTTCAGATCATATCTCAAACGATGTGGGTAACATACTTTTTTCAATACATGCAGTGGATCATGACTGATGTTGACCATCAATTCCAGTTCTTTTCGTTCCGAAGGTCTCATCTCATCCTTATATGTGTCATAAAACTCCTGCATGACTGTATGGATATAAGCAAATCCATCATCTAAAAATAACTGTTTGAACCGTTCCTTTTGTATCTGCCAAAAGCTGCTTTCCTGAACCGAATATGCTCCCGGATTCTTGCGGTGTTTTGCACATGGTTTTCTGTCGAAGATAAGCTCTCCGAAGGCTGAACATAACATCCCGATCCACACATCCTTAGTCTCACCATATACAGAACGCTGATTTGTGATCATCTCTTTTGCTCTTTTATTCAAAACGAACGTAAATCCCAATCCAACACATGCATACAAAGAATGGCGAAAGACTGGTTTTGTCCTTAAATATGTCGACGTATATAGATAGTTCAGTTCTTCATCGCAGACATCATAATTGGCAAAGTACAATGCCGGAATATCCTGATCTCTCCGATTCAGTCCCACTACAGCTCTGCTGATCTTATCCGGATTCCATACATCGTCCTGATCACTAAAGCTATAATAATCTGCCGTGGTAACTGTACGGAGCATCTCATAAAAGCCTTCTGGATATCCCAGATTCTTTTCACCTTCCATCAGTATGATATCTCCTCTTTCGGCATAAGGACGCAGCACCGCCACCGTGCCGTCTGTGGAACAGTCATCCCTCACATAGATATCTATATTTGGATAGGTCTGGGCCAATATACTGTCTATCTGTTCTGCGATGTACTTTTCTCCATTATATGATGACAAAAGTACCGCCACTTTTTTCTCTGTATTCATCATTTCTCCTTCTCCCAAACACTGCTCTCTTCCTCATCACCAAATTTCAACTGGTAAGGGCAATGATTATATCTTTTTTCTTCCGGCGGAAGCTGCATATAATCTCCATAATACGCAGTCATCATCTCATGCATATGATTCGGAAAATTCAGCTTAAGATCTTCAAAAGGCATCTGTATCAATGGAAAAAGATCTTTCTTTTTGATCATACTTCCATATGGTTTCGCCTCTGTCAGATAAGCGAGCCGCTTCGTATCCTGCTTATTATATCTGGTACAGCACTTTTTGCATCTGTAAACTATCCCATCTGTCGAAATATGTAATAACTTGATCATGTGATGTGCTACTTTACATGCTGCCAAAGCTGCCTTCTTCTTCCATCCAAAAAGTTGCACAAGATTCGGCTGTTCTATGCTGCAAAGGATCAGCAGCTTACTGTAGACCCATGCTGCTGCCGCCTGTTTTTTCATCTCTCTTCTGTCATCAGGAACATTGTCATAAGCATACAGATCCAAGAATATGCCAAAAGGACAATCCACATTTTTCATCGCATGTTCCTGGAACACCGTTCCCTTTTTGCACATACGGGCTGTAAAAAGCGGATATGCTTTATTGCTTTCATAGCGTAAAATATAATATTTATTTGAATAATCTTTTTCCACGATTTTACAAAATCGCTCATAATCACTGCGCACAAAAGCCAGATCGATATCATCATCCCATGGAATAAATCCCTGATGACGAAGTGCGCCTATTGCCGTCCCGCCAATCCCAAAATATTGCAAATGATGCTTCTCACATATATCTACAAAATCATGAAGCATCTCTAACTCAATCTTCTGCAGTTTTTTTAATGACTGTTCATCATATTTTCTTAATTCCATATTATCCTCCAACCTAGGTTTCACGGTTTGTTCCGCAGTTTAGGCTCCTGTAATCCTGATATCATAACATATAATATATCATTTCTGTCATAATTAGACAATAGTATAAAATCTTCTTGAGTTTCCGCAGTTTTATCCACATAGACCTGAATTAAACCATGTCTTTATAAACAACTTTCAAAAAATGCCCCAAATATAAGGAATCTGAT